>NZ_JTJC03000001.1:619709-919709 GCF_000817735.3 Scytonema millei VB511283
CTCCTCAGATGTTTCCAGTTCTTCATCCAATTCTTCGCCAGTGTCATCTACTGTTTCTATCATGTCTTCTAGTTCTTCCTCTGCCAATTCTTCCTCTGCTAATTCTTCCTCTAACTGTGCGGCGGCTTGTTGTCTAGCTGCTGCTGCAAATTTAGCATCTTCAGCGGCGTAATCGTATTTGTCGCGGTCTTTGATGTCAATTTTCCATCCTGTCAAACGGGCGGCTAGACGGACGTTTTGTCCTTCTTTACCAATTGCCAAACTGAGTTGATCTTCTGCCACCAATACGTGAGTCTGTCGAGTTTCCGGGTCCATCAACCGTACTTCATCCACTCTAGCCGGACTCAAAGCATTGGCAATATAAGTAGCTGGGTCAGGCGACCAGCGAATCACGTCAATTTTTTCTCCTCGTAATTCGTTGACTACGACTTGAATTCGCGATCCTCTAGCGCCAATACATGCCCCTACTGGGTCTACATCTCGGTCTAGGGTATCGACAGCAATTTTTGTCCGAGGACCGACATGCCTGGAGGGAGGATTGGCTTCCCTGGCTACAGCAACAATGCGGACGACTTCATCCTCTATTTCCGGCACTTCATTCGCAAATAGATACACGACTAGACCAGCATCAGCCCTGGAAACCAATAACTGTGGACCTCGATGCTGTCCCTGCAAGACTTTCTTGAGATAAACCTTAAAAGTAGCATTGGCGCGATAATTATCGTTAGGTAGTTGCTCCCGCTTGGGTAATTCTGCTTCGACTTCTGGCTGACCGAAGCTGCTACTAACCGCCATAATCACTGACTGTCGCTCAAACCGTAATACTCTGGCTTGCAGTACGGTGTCTTCTATATCTTGAAATTCCTCTTGAATCATTTGACGCTGCTGATCGCGGAGTTTTTGTGACAAAACTTGTTTTGTCTGCATCGCTGCCATGCGTCCAAACTCTTCTTTATCTGGAGTCACGTCAACTAGCACGGAATCGCCAATTTGAGCTGCATCCCCTGCAAATTCTTGCACGTCTTTAAGGGAAATTTCGTGGTCGGAGTTGGTGACTTCTTCAATAATTGTTTTAGTTGCTAGAACTCGAAAGCCTTGTTCTTCAACATCCAACTCTACTTCAAAGTTGTCAAAATATTCTTCTTCAAAATGCTTTTTGTCTAGATTTTGCGCTCGCCGATAGCGCTCGTAGCCTTTTAGCAAAGCTTCTCTCAGAGCGTTTTGTACCGCATTCCGAGGTAAATTCCGTTCGCGGCTGATGCTTTCAATTAATTCTTTTAGACCAGGTAAGCTGACCATTGACATAATATTAAACCTCTTGTTTTACAGGGAGCAGGGAGCAGGGAGCAGAGAACAGGAATTAATGGCGAATTGCGAATTGCAAATTGTTCCCTAACCCCTAATCCCTAACTCCTAACCCCTGATTTAGTGGCGCTCGTCCAGTTGTACCCTGGTGATGAGAGAGCGGGGAATGGCGATCGCCCGACCTTTTTGATTCAAAAACACCGCTGTTTCATCGCGCTTAATTAATTGACCCGTCCACTCTGTATGACCTTCATAGGGTTCGGATAAGGTGACGATCGCAGGGAATCCTTTAAAAGAAACAAATTCTCGATCTGCGACCAGCTGGCGCGATATCCCTGGACTAGAAACCTCCAAAACGTAAGCATCAGGAATGACATCTGCTGTATCTAGCGTTGCTTCTAAAGCGCGGCTCATGCGTTCGCAGTCATCTAGTCCGGTGTCTTGCTGCGGATTGCGGATGTCCACGCGCAGCACTGGCGGACGATGGTTGGTATGGAAAACGATCTCAACGATTTCCAATCCTAGATCTTCTGCTACAGGCGAGGCGAGTTCAATGATTTGAGGAATTAAGGGATGAGCCATTGTTCAGACATAAAAAAAGCGGGTGGACACCCACTTCCTGAGAAACAGAAATTTTTCCAGAAAGTTTAAAGGCGAAACAAAATCGTTCCGCCCTTACATTTGAGTTTAGCGCATTAATTAGGGGTGAGGAGCGAGGAGCGAGGAGCGAGAGAAAGAATGCGATCGGTAGGGTGTGGGGTGTGGGGTATGGGGTGTGGGGAGAATTCGGAATTCGGAATACCACTGCGCTTAAGCAAGCTACGAAAGCGCGGAATTAAATTCTCCCTCTGCACCTGAAGCTCCTAGTCTCCTCTGCTTCCTTGTCCTCTTTTGCTCACTCCTCACTCCTCACTCCTCACCCCGCTTTAGTAGCCGAGTTTGTTCCATAATTTGCTCGACATCCTCTTGTGCTAGTCTGCGGACGTAGTTGAGTTTGACTTCTTCTAAAAAGTCAGAAATCAGAGATTGAATGCGTTCTAAGGTATGTTTTTCCTGCATTTGCGTACCTAAAGCTTGGCTGAAGTGTTGAGCTAGCTGGCGGGAAATTTTTGCCCCAACCGGATCTTCTACGGCTTTGACGATCGCGCTATAAAAATTTTGGGTAATGGAGGTTGCTAGTTGTTGGCTCAGAGTGTGGGGTAAGTTGCCGACTCCTGGTAGATTATGGATGTTGCGATAGAGAGGGGATTGGTCGAGGGTGCTTTCGATGCTGTGGCGTAAAATGGCAATGATATCTGGTTCGATTTGGGGGAAGACTTGGTAGACGAGGACGTTGACGACCAGAGAAGCGATCGCCTCAATTTCGTTAATATTATTTAAATCTATGTATGGTTGCTGCTTAGAGCTGGCAGATAACCAATTTGTTAACTCTCCCCGTCGTACCGAAACTTGTAACTGATTAATAAATTGAATTAAAACGACTTCAGTGATTTCCTGCGCTAAACTGGCGACAAATCCTTGAGTCGCTTGTCGTCGGACTGGTTCTAAATTTAATAATTTTGCTTGGTGCAAGCGAATTGTGACCGGAATAATCCGCAGCCACGTCCAGCGTAAAAAAGGTAACAGCTCGAAGGGAACGATGAGTAGAATGTCATACCATCGCCATAACATCGCTTCTTGCCATTTCAGACCAACGTGACGACGGCTAATGATAAAAGTGCGGATGAGAAATTCTAAGCCAAACAGGACGATGAAATAAGCGTCAATTCCCCAGAATTCATCAATAAATTCTCCGTTTTCACCGATCGCGCGATAATAATTTGTGGCAATTAGAGGGCGGATGCTGCGATTGAAAAAGTCAATTTCTTTTTGCCACCCAGCCTTGAGTAGATATTCTTGACTCCAAAAAATATTAAAAGCAGTACGCGAAGATTCTTCACCAATGCGATCGCGCATTCGATTTTTAATTCTTTCTAGCGTACCCGTCTTATTTGCCAAGGCAAACGGATTAGTTTCAATAATGTCACTGCTGTAGCGGCGCAGTTGCTCTAACAAGGTTGCTGTCTGGGGTGACTGCAATCCTGTTTGACTCATTTGTTGTTCTAAGGCATTGACTAGCTTTAAATACTGTTGAGTTTCGCGGTGCGGCTCAATGCCTTTAATTGGATCGTAAATTGTTGTAACTTCAGGAATGCGGTTGAGGTAAAAATCGCGCCAGGGGACGTAGGTGAAGTCAAAAATAACTAGACCAAAATTTACTGTAGCTGCGATCGCCATTAATCGCTCAAACCACAGATGGAAACGCCGTTTGGAAAAGTCAAAAGTCAAAAGTTAAATGTCAAAAATTAGGAGACAAGAGATAACAGTGGCAGTCAGGAATGAAAACTAACCCGCTCTAACTAGCAACTACTACCTACCAATTACCCGTTATCCATTACCATTACAACCTGCGTGTCTTCTAGATCTTACCAGTAGTATTAATAGCGAATACGGGGATCGATGTAGGCATTGAGAATGTCAATGATAATGCTGGCAAGTACGACGATCGTACCAAAAAATACTAAAATTCCTTGAACGGTAGGATAATCGCGCAAGGAAATTGCTTCGTAGAGGCGATTGGCTAAACCAGGCCAAGAAAATGTCACCTCAGTTAAGATTGCTCCACCTAATAAAGAGGCGAAAGTGAGTCCCATAATCGTAATCACGGGAATTAAGGCATTTTTTAAAGCATGGGCGAATAAGATCCGTCGTTCGGGAATTCCCCTAGCACGGGCAGCTTCTACATAGTCAGCTTTAAGGGTATGTTTGAGGTTGACGCGAACGATGCGCTCGAAGATTCCCGATAGTAAAAGTCCTAGAGTTAGACTTGGCAACAATAAGTAGTAGATAGCACTGAAAAATTGGGTAAAATTGCCGCTTAACAGACTATCAATGGTGTATAGTCCTGTAAAACCTTCAGGTGCGGGTATAGAAGTCGGAAAGCGCGTCCCCAAGGGAAACCACCCCAACTGTACCGCAAATACCAACTGCATTAACATTCCCACCCAGAATAAGGGTAAGGCATAAGTGATAATCCCAAATAATCGCCCCCCTACATCTAACCAAGAATTAGGGCGGGAAGCTGCTAGCATTCCTACACTAATTCCAATGATGAGCGCAAATGCCATGCTAAATATGGCTAATTCTGCCGTAGCGGGGAAGTGTTGTCCGATGGTTTGCCAAACGGATTCCCCTTGAGTTGTAATGGAACTACCGAGATCGAAGCGTAGTAAATTACCTATATACCGAATGTACTGAATCGGTAGGGGATCGAGTAGTCCTAATCGTTCCCGATATTCTTGCTTGACGCTTTCTGGGGCGCGTCCTCCTAACACAGCATCGACGGGATCGCCAGGAGTTGCTCTTAACAACAAAAATACCACAGTCACGATCGTCCACAGCATGAGTGGTGTCAGCAGCAATCGAGCCAGAATGTAATATTGCAGAGATTTTGAGCGAGACATATGAGGGATAAGGGAGCAGGGAGCTTCTGAGCAGGGGGATAAGGGAGAATTAGCTACCGATCGCTGACTTAAGATCGGGGAAGAACGATTAGTCAGCAATATCTTAGATCGGCAACTGCCATTAATGCTAATATTCCGTCAGGAAAGGGCGATCGCCACGAACTGCTATCTTATGGATAACGCTGCTAGAACTCCAGCTAGGTGCGAACGTGCTAAGTTTTGGCGACAGCCGGAGTTTGGTAATTTGGAGTTACTCAGAGCAACTTATATTACTCATGCTTTCTGCCGACACATTCACGAAGCTTATACTATCGGTGTCATCGAACAAGGGGTAGAAAAGTTTACTTACCAAGGCGAAATGCATTTTGCCCCCGCTGGTACGGTGGTGATTGTCAATCCTGGTGAGGTGCATACGGGAAGTGCGGGAGTCGAGAATGGTTGGACATATCGCGTGTTGTATCCTGACGTGAGTTTATTGCAACAAGCTGCGGCTGAGGCTTTCGGGGGGCGACAGGTTATGCCTTATTTTCCGCAAGCCGCGATCGCCGATCGCCAGCTGGCTCAACAGATATTACAACTACACCAAAGTTTAGAAACTTCACCGTCGCAGTTAGAAAAAGATACACGCTGGTTAGGGACGCTAGTACAACTGATTCAACGTCATGCAGGCGATCGCCCTACACTGAAACAAATAGGTAGAGAAGACCAGCCAATTGTACGGATTAAGTCATATTTAGAATCGAATTATACAGAAAATATTTCTTTAGATAAGCTTGCCGCGATCGCCAATCTCAGCCCGTTTTATTTATTACGAACATTTCGCGATCGTGTTGGTATGCCACCTTACGAATATTTAACTCAAGTGCGGGTGGCAAAAGCAAAAAGGCTGTTATCACAAGGATATGCGATCGCGCAGGTGGCGCAACAAACGGGTTTTGCCGATCAAAGTCATTTAACCAGGCAATTCAAGCGTTTTGTTGGAGTCACGCCAGGGAAGTATAGTCATGCTCTGACTACCGCTCGCGGAAATTGACGCACTAAAGCCGAAAATACCGGACAGGGGCGACTGTTATCTAAATTTTCAGGTTTGCTCCAAGTGAAAGGTGCTTTTTGTGCCGCAGAAATCCACAGTAAACGTTTGGCGCGAGTGATGGCGACATAAAGTAAGCGAAACTCTTCTGCTGTCTTAAGTTGTTTTGCCTGTTCCCACGCCGTAGCAATATCGGGTAAGGGAAATTGTTCGTGCAAGGCAGCACGGATTTGGGCGCGGGCAACTTCTGCAACGGTGAAATCTCCCAAAAAATGAGCTTGAGGTAAAACGCGCAGATTTCCAGGAATTGTATTTTCGTGTAAAAACGGAATAAATACGCAGTCCCAATCCAATCCTTTAGCTTTGTGCATGGTAATAATTGTCAGTTGCCCAGGACGGGTATAACGTGCCTCGGAATCTTCCGCGTCCACCGCTTCAAATCGTTCTGAATTGACAATTTCGCTCAGCACTATCAGCATTGCAGCCAAATTATTGTTGCCATTACCAGCAAGTTGTTGCTGCACTCGTTCCGCTAGCTTATCTGCTGTCGCGAGTTCTGCTTGGTCGTAGTTTAATGTTAAGGCAAGAAAGGAAATTAATTGATAGGGAGGTAACTCCATTCGAGCGCGGAGCAGGCTGCGGCACAAATGACTAGCTTTTTGAGCTGGTTCGGGTTGAGGTGCGTCTAAAGGACCAGGATACAGAAATTGTTCGGGAATGGTTGCCAGCGCATTCAAATCTTGCGGCTGGATTAACTGACGCTGTACCAAAACTTCCAAGGCAGCTTTGAGATAGTCGGGGGAGTGGGGACGGTCGAGGAATTGCAGCAGCGCCAGCACTTCCGCTGGAACTTGAGAGTGGCGATCGCTTTCCGAAACCTCATACACTACGATATTATGCTCTTGGCAAATCGGCGCGATCGCTTCAGCCAGCCATCGTCCCTGTCTGTTTTCCCTAACTAAAACAGCCATCCGCAGACTATTTGGCGTTTCTGTAGTGGGTGTTTCTCCATTCGATCCTGCTTGACATAATGCCACTACCCGCTGACCAATTAATTCTGCCGTGTGATGAATATCGCGAGGCGTATGCAACTCCAACCCCCCACCAATCGGCGCAGGATTAGCATCCGGCTGTGGGTCATCTAAGCTAACCGGATGAATCGTCTGCTCTCGAAATGGCAGTGGTGCGTGGCTAGTGGCTAGTGGCTGGTGGCTAGAATTGCTCCCTTGTCTCCCTTGTCCCCCTTGTCCCCTTCTTCCCTGCTCCCTACTCCCTGCTCCCTGCTCCCTGCTCCCTGCTCCCTGCTCCCTTCCATTCGCCCACCCCAACATAAAGTTAGCTGCGGCAATGACAATCCTAGTGCTGCGTCCTGCCATATCCATCGTTGCCAATCGTTGTTGCTGTTGGCACTCTTCGCAGAAGCGACGAAAATAAATTGGGTCGGCTGGAGTAAAGGTAGAATTAATTGCTTGGTTGGGGTCGCCAACTCGAATTAAATTCGCTGGTAAATCTGGGTTTTCTGGATCTTGTGCCAGAATTTCTAAGAGTTTGGTTTGCAGGGGTGAAGAGTCCTGAGCCTCATCTTCAAATACGGCAAAAACTTGCTTTTGTTCGTTGCGTCTGGCGCTAGGATTTTCTAGTACCCGTAGCGCTGCCAAAATCATGTCGTCGTAGTCGATTAAATCGCGCGATCGCATTAAATTCTGATACTGTTCGTACAATCCGGCAGCGACGGTCAAAATTTCATATTCGTCTATTGCCTGTTCGCCCAACACTCGCAACTGTTGCGGTTGATATCCAGAGCTTTTCGCTTCGTGAATGACTAAATAAGCTAATGCTGGTAGTACTTCTGTCCGCAATACCGACTGTCGCCGTAAGCGTTCTGTTTCTTCGCCGTCAAATTGCCTACCTTCGAGTAACCGAGAATACAAGCGGGGATTAGCAGCAATCCACTGTTCTACACAAGTCCGAATCAAGCGGTGGCTCTGATTGGGCGTGATTAACGTCGCGCTATCCAACGGCAGTCCCGACAAGTCAGGATAGCGGCTGGCAATATTCAGCGCCAAACCGTGTAGGGTATTGACAGTGAATCCTCTTGGCGGTAGGGATAATTCTTCTCGTAAATACCTGCGAATCTTACCTTTAATGTTTGCTGCCGCAGAACGAGTAAATGTAACAACTACGATCGCACGTTTGGCGTGTAACTGATAGCGGGCGATCGCAATTGCCGTTGCTGCTGCCATTCCCGTCGATTTTCCTGCCCCTGGGACTGCCGAGACTGCCAACTGTCCCCCCTGCCAATCTGCCATTTGTTGCTGTCCTGGGCGCAAGCTGTTGCGGATCTGTTCCCATTTGGCGGGAGTCGTAGGGGCGTACTGCTGTGCGCCCATACTAGAGTCAGGAGTCGATATGGATAACTGGTCTGTGAGGTTGGCTTCTGGCATAGGGAATTTATGGACTCAATCTAGATATCCAAATCTAAAAGAGAATTTATGTTTTAAGCGTAATTTTTCAATATAAGCCTAGATTGTAGTTGGATGACAAGTATATTGCAGTATTTGTAAGAGATGCGATCGCGCTTCCAATGTAGTGAGAATAGGAGGGGTGCGATCGCTTTTTGGCTTAGGTTGCAATAGGTTATTGCATCGAGAGTTATTCGTTTGTTGCAGGCTTGAGTAGCGAGAACAATGAATTATGCTGTAACCAAACACATAATTTTATGTTTGCTCCGTCATTTGGCTGCGGTTGATATTCGCCAGTTTGAATTGTTTCTTTTAGCGGACTTCTAAATCTCAATGTATCTTTTATAAGCTCTTCAAACATAGCTAATGGTAGTAGTAGTATATCCTCTACTTCTACATCATCTTCCTTGAAAAAGATAGTTTCAAATCTAAACTTATATCCAGCCCATTTAATGGTAGGTAGTCTATCTACTGCGGCTTTTAAGTTATTTATTATGCAATCATACTCTGGATGAGGATTTTTCTGTCTGTGTTCTATCCACCAGAAAACGTTATGCCTAACAAAATACTTTCCATTGTCATTAGCACAAACCTCCACTTCCACGCTATCCACATATAAAAACTGACGGCTCATCACTCTAACTTCACCTTCTGGCATTAGTTCTAATTCCTCCCACGGTTCAACTTCAACAACATTCTTATTATTCCCTTGACAAGGCTGAAGTTTGCTAGCAAGCTCTAGGGGAATCGGATCTTCCTCCAAAGCCTCCAGACTAGAGAATTCTTCTTTAAAATCTGGTGAGTTTTCTATCAGTATTTCTAGCTGCTGACTGCTAAAAGCCATTAACTCTACACCAGCTACAGTTCTACGAGTTGAATCAGACATCACATTGACTAATTCCTGAGCTGGAGTTAAATCTATTCTTATACCTTTGTAATTCGTTTCCCAATATCCAAATTTGCCAAAAGATTTAGGTTCTGTATGATATTCTTTCCACTTCAACGAACTAGCTTTTTTATTAATATTTTTTAATGCACTCCTTATACCTCCTGATACACCACGTCTGCCGTAAACAGGATAGAACAAATATATTGTTGGAGGTTCTTCACCAGCAATTGGGTCAAATCCAAATATCATTGTATTAAACTTAGCTAGCTGCTGAAAACTTTGTTGTAATGCTGTTTCAACTGGAGTTATTCTTCTAATCGGTGTAACTACTTTTGTCCAGTTTAGCGGTGGTTTATATAACTCAATAAATTCAGTTTCAAGATTTGCAAGAGTATTCATATTGTTGCTACACTCAAGCCAGCTAATACTGATTTGATTTTTTCGATTCAATCTTTTTAATTGTCCAAATCTATGATGTTCTCTCCACCTAGCAACTAAATTCACCGTTCTACCAATATAGAGGATTTGCCCTGTACCATCAGATACAAAGTAGATGGCTGCATAACTGGGTAAATTATCTTTGTTTAGTAAGTAGACTGATGGCAATTCAGAAAGTTGAATATCTTTTATTAGCATTGTTTCAACACCAAGCTTGACTGATGCAATACTAAATATAGTTAATGCTATTCAACTAAAAAAACTATATTTTCCTCAGTATACTTAGTATAAATTAAAGCATCAAGTCAATACAAGCTACTGAGTTGATGTAAGTAGTTTGTAGGTGCGTTATTTAACACACCCTACTTTAACGGGTGGTAATACCCCTTCCAATATGGCTGAGTGTAGTTTGTTAGACTGAAAGTCTAAAGTGTCAGTAAATCCTCAACAAGGACGCTCAAGCCCGATGATGCTATCGACGTATCCGAGTAGCCTACTGCTATCGAGAGAACTGCCTAACCTGGACTATAGATTAAAACGCGATCGCTTTGATGAAACTTGGGAAGCACCCCTTGCTACCCTACTTGGTTTAGGACGAGCAGCAGGTGCAGATTTTGTAGAATTTTTCTTGGAACGAGTTAACTATATTAATTGTTTAGCAGAAGACGACACGATCGCCAGCATTTCCCCTAGACTATCCACAGGTGCAGGGGTGAGAGTGTTTCGCGGTAAGGCTGATTGCTATGTCAGCACCAACGATTTAACATTTAACGGACTCAAAGCCGCTTTAGAAAAAGGACTTTCCATTCTAGGGTTGCAACTTCCAGCACCCAACGCCTACATCCCCGCCATCAATTTAAAACTGCTACGAGACTACGCCACGACTAAAGGTAAAGATAGCTGGTTTGCTGGCTGTAGTTCGATCCGCGAAATGGGAGAAGTGCTGCTAGATGCCAACCAACAGTTACAACTCAAAGCGAACCACGTCCAATCGAGACGCGCTACCTATTTCCGCGACTGGCAAGAAGTTTTAGTTGCTTCCAGTGATGGCACGTTTGCCAGAGACATTCGTTTGACACAATCGGTAGGATTCAACCTGTTGTGTGCTGACGGTATCCACCGGACTTCCATCGGACAACGGGCAGGTAGCACTAGCGATCCTAATTTTCTCAGAGCGTGGGATTACAAATCAACCGCCGAGGAAGTGGCAGAATCGGCAGGTAAGATGTTGTATGCCGATTACGTAGAATCGGGTACGTATCCAATCGTGATGGCAAATCAGTTTGGTGGTGTCATCTTCCATGAAGCTTGCGGACACCTGCTGGAAACCACCCAAATCGAACGCAAAACCACTCCTTTTGCTGACAAGAAGGGTGAAAAAATCGCTCATGAAAGCCTGACTGCATGGGATGAAGGACTTTCCGACAGTGCTTTCGGTACGATTGATATGGATGATGAGGGAATGCCAGCCCAACGGACATTATTGATCGAAAATGGCATTTTGAAAAACTTCTTGAGCGATCGCGCTGGTTCTTTACGTACCGGACACCCCAGAACGGGTAGCGGACGCAGACAAAGCTATACCTACGCCGCCGCCTCGCGGATGCGCAATACTTACATCGCACCAGGTAGCTATACCAACGAAGAGATCTTTGGTTCCATTGACAAAGGAATCTACTGCAAAAAAATGGGTGGTGGTAGCGTCGGCGCAACGGGACAATTCAACTTTGCGGTTGAAGAAGCTTACCTAATTGAAAATGGCAAAATTACCAAACCACTTAAAGGTGCTACTTTGATTGGTGACGCACAGGAAATTATGAATAAGATTTCTATGTGTTCCCAGGATTTGGGATTAGCGGCGGGTTTCTGCGGTTCTGTTAGCGGTAGTATCTACGTTACTGTCGGACAACCTCATATCAAAGTGGATTCGATTACCGTCGGTGGAAGATAGAAGTATGACAAATATTCAAGAACTAGCAAATTACGTTCGAGATAGTGCTAGTCAAATTGGCGTTCAAAAATTTGATATTTTCGGTTCTTCTGTTGATGAAACCAGCGTGCAGGTAGATTCAGGCGAACCGAAACAAGTCAAAGCCTCAAATCGTTCTGGCGTGACGGTGCGGGTGTGGAATGAAAACAATAACGTCGGAGTCACCAGCACGACTGATGTGTATCCCGAAGGGATCGAACTCGCTTTGAAAACTGCCTATGAAGCAAGTTTCTTTGGGGTTAAAGAAAATGTACCAGATTTTAGCCCAGAAGCGTTAGCGCCAATTACTGCTAATACGGAAACTACAGCACCTCAAGCGCCTGTAGCTGAGTTGATTGAAACTTTGATCTCGGCTGAAAAAGAACTCTTGGCTGCTCATCCGGCGATCGCAGGCGTACCCTACAATGGTTTATCGCAAAGGGATCTCGATCGGTTTTATCTCAATAGTGAAGGGGCAACACGTCATGAAGCCCGTTCCTATGCTTCGATCTATCTTTACAGCAAAACCGATGAAGAAGGGAAAAAACCCCGTTCTGCTGGCGCATTTCGCGTTAGTCGCAATTTACAAAACTTAGACATCCAAGCTTGTCTTCAAGAAGCAGCTGAAAAAACTATCAGTCACCTGAATTACGAGAAAGTCAAGTCTGGTAAATATCGCATTGTCTTCTCTCCTGAAGCTTTCTTAAGTCTGCTGGGTGCTTTTTCCAATCTCTACAACGCTCAAAGTATTCTGGATAAACAAAGTCTGTCTACGCCAGAGTCCATCGGAAAGCAAATTGTCTCACCTCTGCTTTCAGTGTGCGATGATGCATTACATCCTGAAAATATAGCTGGAGAAACGTTTGACGGTGAGGGTACGCCGACTCGTCGCATCTCAATTATCTCTGATGGAGTATTAACAAACTTTCTCCATAGCGCAGGTACGGCAAAACGCCTAGACGCAAAACCCACCGGACACGCTAATATTGGCGCAAAGGTGACGGTTAGTCCTCATTTCTACCACGTTTTTTCTAACCAGCCTGCAACTCAAACATACAGCTTAGATGCGGCTGAGAATGTCATTTTTATTGACGATTTACACGCTTTACACGCCGGAGTCAAAGCTTTGCAGGGTTCTTTCTCCCTTCCCTTCGATGGTTGGGTAGTTAACAATGGCAAGCGGACGAGTATCGAATCTGCTACTGTGGCGGGAGATTTTCTGGAAGTGTTGCAGTCAATTATTTTCGTCGAACCAGAGGCAGAATTAACACCAGCAGGGGTCTGTCCTCGGATTTGGGTCGATAATTTGTCAATTACTGGGGAATGATTGCATTCTGTACGGGCGCACAGATGTGCGCCCCTATCGATTGTAAATTTCTTGAGAATATATCTCAAGTAAGATCCAAATAAATAGCTTTATATGAGAGTTTATAGCTTGACACAGCAATCGGAAGGAAGTGCAATATGGTTGCAACTTTAGACGATACCAAGCGTAGAGCGATCGCAATGGAACTAGCAGATTTAAAAGCTCTACAAGAGTTGCTAATTAGCAATGAAGAGAAACTGATTCCATCTGTCAGTAGCGATAAAGAAATTAGCGATCGCCTCAACGATTTTCTCAGAGACGACAGGCAAAATTTGACTGTCATTAACGAAGTTATTGCTAAGTTTGGTGGTTCTGTTGGGTATAGAGATACAACGGGGCAATATGTAGAGCAAGTCAACCGTTTAATGGATGGCAACGAACTATCTTTGTATCAAAAAGTCTCTGCTCACGAGCGGATCAAACACCAAGCTGTTATGACTGGATTGATTATTCACAAAGCATCTCAGGTGACAGGAGAAGATGTCAAGGATGCGATCGCGCCCCTCAATCAAGTCAACTTTGAAAACCGCGCCCACCAAGAACAAATGAAAGGAATTCTAGAGGTTTTGGGAACCCGCGAACTAACGGGTAAAGATCCAGATCAAAGCGTTTGGGCAAGAACTCAAGATGCAGTTGCTGCTTTGCGAGGCGTATTTGACGGGTTGACGAAATAGGCGATCCCCCCAACCCCCCTTCAAAAGGGGGGCTTCGATCCCCCCAATCGCTTTTCAAAAGGATTATAGTTTGGTTACATGTCATCTGTAGGGGCGCACAGCCGTGCGCCCCTACAGGCATCTGCTAAAACTTTTCAATTAAGCATTCGGCTATGCGACAGGCTGCACCTGGTTTACCCATGCGACGAATGCCGTTTTCAGCAATCGATTTTAGCCTTTCGGGGTTAGAGAGTAAAGCCGCGATCGCATCACCAACTTGGTGAGGATTTTGGACGAAAGTAATCGATTCCCCAAAATGACGGCTTTGTGCCTCAGCAAAAGCATAGGTAAATTGCGGACCTTGACCAGGCATGATAATGGCAGGTTTGCCTAGCCCAATGAATTGTTCTGTCGCCGTTCCTGCCATTGCGATCGCAATTTGGGCTTGGTGTAAGCAGTCGTTGTAGGCGTGTTGAGTCAAAATAATAGATGCATTTTTTTGCCGAAATGTCAATACAAGCGATTCCTGTAGGGGCGGGTTTGGCTGAGGTGTACGTGCGATCGCAGATATGTCTGATAAACCCGCCCTGGCAAGATCCCCCCAACCCCCCTTAACAAGGGGGGCTTCAGAGAATCCAGTTTTTACGAGAGCTTGACAAAAAGGCTCTAAATCGAGATGAGGGGCGATCGCAGCTAAAAATACCAATGGGCGATCGCTGAAAGTCACGATTAAATCTGTGACTGCTTGCAATATCAGTTCCCAATTTCGATAAACTTCGGGAGGACGAGAACCAGGTAGCAGCAGAATTTTTAGTGCTTGGCTTGTCTCCTCTAGAAATTGGGACGGTTCGAGGCGATCCATCATGGGATTTCCCCGATCGAAGGCAGGAACGCCATGCTGTTGCAAAGTTTTAGCAGTTAGGGAGTCTCTAGGAAACACTGCTCGACAGCGGCGATGACTCATAAAATAGCGCTCCCAAGGATGATAAATCGAACCCGACCAATGTTCTAAACGAGCAAAAGGCGATCGCCCAGGTAAAACACCATTTTCATCCCGCACGTAATATTCAGATTTCGCTGTCCCCACAAAAGCATAATTCGCTCCACTCCACCAGGCAAAGAGTAAGGGTACGATATCACCTACAGCTAACACTAGGGTGTGGGGTGTAGGGTGTGGGGTGTGGGGTGTGGGGTGTAAAGATTCTAAATTTCTTTCTCCCTCAGCTCCCTCAGCTTCCTCAGCTCCCTCAGCTCTCTTCCTTCCTGCTCCCTTCATCCATTGACGTATTGCCCTCAACTGCTTCCCAGTCAGTTGTAACAAGCCACCTTGAATATCTCCTAGCAGTTGCCGTCCATCCATGTAAATGAAGCCACCAGAAGGCATGGTTTTTACGCTACCAATTAGGGGAATACCCAGACGAGTGTAAGCTTTTCCTTCGCCGACAATTGGTAAAGCAGCAATATCGAGGTTTGGACAAAGCTGCTGGAGTTCTTGCACGATCCGAACGGCAATGATATCTTCGCCGTGACCGTTACTCAAGCATAGTAACCGCGAATGAGGGGTGAGGGGTGAGGAGTGAGGAGTGAGAGAGGAAGGCGATCTATAGTCCATTTCAGTAATAAAAATTAATAAAAGAGCGAGGGAGTTGTTTAAATTTCTAGCATTGAAGAAGCGTTGTTACTAGGTCGCTAAGAAGCTATTTCGAGGCTTATGGGTTAGTTAACAAACCATAACTTCTCAGCCAGACTAATTTGGACTAACTTAGACTGATAGATGTATGGCTTTGGATTTCATCGCTGTAGCCCTCACTGTTTCTCGTCTTTCATCTCTAAGGAAAGAATAAAACTGCACGTCACGCCGCGATCGCTTTCGCTACGCAGCAAGCAGAATTGGACGACTAAATGAGTGTACGGCTGGTGACAGTGGTTGGTATAATCCATACTGGTTTTTTGTCGCGTGGGAGGGTGACAGGTCTATAAGTGGAACTAAGTTAAAAATTCTACATAAAAGCGATTTAGCATAGGCAAGAGGCAGAAATATTAAGCAAGCCTAAAGGTCCTGCATTAGTCTTGAGGGGAGTATGCTAGCTGGAAAAACATTACAGCGTGGGAAATATACCCTGGAACAAGAAATAGGACGGGGTGGATTTGGCATTACTTATAAAGCCACCCACCAATTTTTGGGGCAACCAGTGGTAATCAAAACGCTGAATGAATTGCTCCGGCAAGCGCCGCAGTTTGCCAAGTTTCAGCGCCAATTTCAGGATGAAGCCCGACGCTTAGCAGCCTGCGTCCACCCCAATATTGTGCGAGTCAGCGACTTCTTTGTTGAGGACGGCTTGCCATTTATGGTGATGGATTATATTCCCGGGCAAACTCTTGCCAAAGTAGTGTTTCCAGATCGTCCCTTGCCAGAAACGCTGGCAATTCACTACATTCGGCAGATTGGCGCGGCATTAGAAGTCGTGCATCAGAAGAACTTGCTGCATCGGGACGTGAAACCCCAAAACATTATTTTGCGCCAAGGGACTCAGGAAGTTGTACTGATTGATTTTGGAATTGCGCGAGAATTTACTCCAGGTTCAACCCAAACTCATACCAACATGGTTTCGGAAGGGTACGCACCCATAGAACAGTATCTTGCTCACGCCCCCCGTACTCCAGCTACAGATGTTTATGCCCTAGCAGCAACGCTATACGCGATCTTGACAGCCAAAGTACCAGTTGCCGCTAGCCTGCGCGATCGCATCCCTATGCCCAACGTGCGCCAAATCAATCCTCGGTTAAGCGTTGACGTGGAACGAGCGATTATTTTGGGAATGGAGATTGAAGCTGTCAATCGACCTGCTACCGTAGCCGATTGGCTGGAACTATTGCCCCATACTTATTCCCAAAGTTTCTCAGGTGGTCTGACGGGTGGCGGGCGATCGCAAACTCATAATTCTTCGATCCCAAATTGGCTTTCTCAGTCCAGCCAACCTGGAGTATCGGTGATGGAACCCCCATCTGCCGAGAGCGAGGAGATCCCCGCCAAGCAATCTTTTTTACGCGGTTTGTGGATTGGTGGTGGTTTAGCTGCGATCGCTGGCATTGCAACTCTAGCGATCGGTACAGTGTTTCCTAAGTCTGTCCCTCAGTCACCTCAAAATTCAATACCCGCGCGCTCCAGCCAGCCTGCACCTCAGTCTACATCGCCCACCGATGCTAGATATGAGAAAAACATTACACTTCCACAAAAAGAAAACTCGCAACCAAAAAACTCAACCGCTCCCCCACCAACTCAACCTGTAAAAAATACTACTGAGCAACATCCAGCAGTCAATACTTCTAGGCAAAGTGGGACGCAAAATCTCAGCAGCCCCGTCAACCCAACAATTCGATCTGGCACTCGCAGATGGAGACAAGATCGGAATAATGCTGGGCAAGGTTTTAACCGTAGGGTGCGGGCTACCTCGTCAACCAGAAATCGCTCAACTGTCACGCCTACTCAATCTAAAAATAATCTTCAACGTAACTCGACAAATAAGAGCAAACCGTCTCAACCTGTACCATCTCCTACACCAAAATCAGAACAATCCCCAACATCTAAGCAGTCTCCAACTGCACCTTCGCCAACGCCATCTCCATCCCCGGAAGCATCACCATCACCTCAGAACAACCAACCAGCGCCAGAACCATCGCCCTCACCCCAGAACAACCAACCATCCCCAGAACCATCGCCCTCACCCCAGAACAATCAACCAGCGCCAGAATCATCACCGACAACTAACAACCAGCCACCATCGCCAACACCCGCCGCACCAAGTCCAAATTCTCCTCCGGTCAAAGAAGGAGAACCAATGTTGCCTAGCGATTATGAGTCTGGTAGCATTGCACCATCACCAACGCCCACAGCTGCACAAACACCGCCTGCCAATCCACCACATTAGAAAACCTGGTATCTACCCATGAAAATCATCCACGGTACTTGGATTCCCTCTGCCGAAGCTGATTTCATTCAAGCAGGTGCATTTTACCTGTGGGTAGAAACTTCAACTGTCCAAAAACGTCGCAACACCGATCGGCGCACCCATCCTTTTCATTTGGCTTCAGCAGATCTAGAAGCCTTCTTAACTGAGCAATTGGGAATTGTCTCAGCTACTTATGGCAAGACGAACGCTCGAATTTCTACTAAATATTTTGCCTTGCCAACTGCAAGAGATCGCCCCCTTCCTTCACCAGAATTAGCTAGATATCTTGATGACATCGATCCAGAAAACGAAGAATTTGCATATTGGGCGATCGCTTGTTACTTAGTTAATACCAGCGTCAAAACAAACAGTTACAGCTATAGTCAAGTCAGTAATATTATTAAACTGCTCAACGATATTCATTTTTTAGCTTTAAATAATGCTAATGAAATTCAATTTGGTTCGGATTTAGTATTTTGGTATCACTACACCCAATCTTTTAAAGAAATTATCCTCAAAGACCAATATATTCCAGCACTGAAATATCACGAACTACAAATAACAAAAAGTAAGCGCAAACAGGCAAGTCATACATTTGACATTTATCCAGCTTGGGAAATTATCTCAGAACAATACGATGCGATCGTCCAAAAATATGTCGATTATATGCCAGCTATCTGCACTGCGGGACGAGCAAATATCAGCGATCGCGTAGAATTTTTTACTCCAGAAACTTTGCTGCGGCACTTTTCGGAATACCTATTACAAGATATTGTCACTCATACCCCTTCTACATCCGCATTTGATAGCTTAATCTCTGACTCCCTGCTGCAAAAATGCTTTCAATCTAACAATACTCCCCAACAAAGCGATCGCGCTTTAATAGAATACAAACAGTGGTACGCTTGGAAAGAAAAAATTGCCCGTACCCAGACTGCTATGGCTTTCGACCTCTGTTTTCAACTCCAAGAAGCACCAGCCGATCGCGTAGATAATTGGAATATTGACTTTTTAGTAGCGGCAAAACAAGACCCATCCTTAAAGCTAACCTTGGCTGATTATTGGGGTATGAACCAAAGAGCTAAAAAAGCTTGGTTCAAACATTTGGGTACGGATTTTGAAGCCAATTTGTTGCTAAATTTGGGATATGCAGCGCGAATGTACCCCTTACTTTGGGAAGGATTAGAAACCGATCGCCCCATTGGATTACCGCTGAGCTTATCACAAGCCTTTGAATTTCTCAAAGAAAATGCCTGGGTATTAGAAGATGCAGGCTACAAAGTTATCGTTCCTGCTTGGTGGACTCCTGAAGGTCGTTGCCGCGCTAAAATTCGCCTCAAAACGTCTTCACGCGGTGCTAAATCTACAACTACTAACCAAGGTTATTTCAGTCTAGACTCTCTAGTGCAGTATCAATACGAATTGGCAATTGGGGGTGAGGCTGTCACGCAAAAAGAATGGCAGCAACTTGTGAATGCGAAAACTCCGCTCGTACAATTTCGGGGTCAGTGGATAGAATTAGACCAAGATAAAATGCGACAAATGTTAGAATTTTGGCAATCTCAAGCTAAAGAACAGCCGGAAATGTCGCTACTCGATTTGATGAAATTAGTAGCTTCAGAAGATGAATTAGAGGTTGACCATGATGATGCTTTAGAAAAAATGATGGCGAAGTTGCAGGACAAAAGCAAGTTAGAACCAATCTCAGATCCGCCGCAGTTGCAAGGTACTTTACGGGAATATCAAAAGCGTGGTGTGGCTTGGCTGCAATATTTAGAAGCTTTAGGAATCAACGGATGTTTAGCTGATGATATGGGACTGGGAAAATCGGTACAGGTAATTACCAGAATCATCAATGAAAAAGAAGCGATTGCCACACCACCAACTTTATTAATTGCACCTACATCAGTTGTAGGAAATTGGCTGCGAGAAATTGCCAAATTTGCGCCGCATCTACAAGCAATCGTACATCATGGTAGCGATCGCCTCAAAGATGAAGCTGAATTTAAAGCTACCTGTCTCAAACACGACGTCGTGATTACTTCGTTTACTCTCACTCGTAAAGATGAAAAACTTTTAAGTAGTGTCACATGGCAACGCATAGTAATAGATGAAGCCCAAAATATCAAAAATCCGAAAGCAGCTCAAACTCGCACCATTTTAAAATTACAAGCTAAACACCGACTAGCATTAACAGGAACGCCTGTAGAGAACCGCTTATTAGATTTATGGTCGATTTTCAATTTTCTCAATCCAGGTTATTTGGGAAAAGAAGCACAATTTCGGAAATCGTTTGAAATTCCAATTCAAAAAGATAATAGTAAAGTTAAATCTAGCAGTTTAAAGAAATTAGTCGAACCGTTTATTTTGCGGCGAGTCAAAACTGACCGAGCGATTATTAATGACTTACCGGATAAAGTCGAACAAAACCTCTATTGTAACTTGACTAAAGAACAAGCTTCACTCTATGAAGCTGTGGTAAAAGATGTCTCGAAGCAAATTGAAGAATCTGAAGGAATTCAACGCAAAGGATTAATTTTATCGACTTTGTTGAAACTAAAACAAGTCTGCAATCATCCAGCTCAGTTTTTACAAGATGGGAGCGAATTTTCCCCAGAGCGCTCGCACAAACTCAGCCGTTTAGTAGAAATGGTAGAAGAGGCGATCGCTGAAGGAGAAAGTATGTTGATTTTCAGTCAATTTAAAGAAATTTGCGACCCTTTAGACAAGTATTTGAAGCACAATTGTCATTACAATACTTATTACATTCATGGTGGGACAAATCGTAACAAACGAGAAGAAGCGATCGCCGAATTTCAAGACCCTGAAACAGAACCTTCGGTATTTGTCCTATCTCTCAAAGCTGGCGGTGTAGGCATTACTTTAACTAAAGCTAACCATGTCTTTCACTTCGATCGCTGGTGGAACCCCGCAGTAGAGGATCAGGCAACAGATAGAGCTTTTCGGATCGGTCAGAAGAAGAATGTTTTCGTACATAAATTTGTCGCAATGGGTACTTTAGAAGAACGCATTGACCAAATGATTGCTGATAAGAAAAAGCTGTCTTCTGCGATTGTTGGCAATGATGAATCTTGGCTGACAGAACTCGATAATGAAGCATTTAAGCAACTAATTGCATTAAATAAAACTGCAATATTGGAGTAGCGATTGTGGCGAAATTTAGTCGAACTTGGTGGGGTAAGCGTTTTATTGAAGCCTTAGAAGCATTCAGCGACTCAGGGAGGTTGGGGCGTGGACGTTCCTATGCTAGCAATGGTAAAATCATTGAATATAAAATTGACGGCAACAAAATTACGGCTAAGGTAAGAGGTTCGATTAATCCCTATTTTGGGGTATATAAAGAACCAAAATACGATACGAAATTTGAAATTACAGCAATTGACAAAGCGAGTTGGTCAAAGGCAATTAAATACGTTTCTTCTAAAGCAAGTTTTGTGTCAAAATTGTTAATGAATGAAGTGCCAGACAGTATTGACTCAGCTTTTGCCGACTTAGGATTGCATTTACTACCACATAGTAGAAAAGATTTCAAGACTAGCTGTAGTTGTCCCGATTATGCGAATCCTTGCAAACATATTGCAGGTGTTTATTACTTAGTTGCATCTCAACTCGACCATAACCCATTTCTTTTATTTGAATTGCGGGGATTATCTAAGGAAGAATTGCAGTCAGAACTCGTGAAATCTCCTTTAGGAAAGGTTCTATCCTCCGAGTTAACTACTAAAGAAATTCCCTTAGTATCGGCAGCATCTTATTATACACAACTCGAACAAGTGCCTGTAACCGAACAGATAAATTCCAGAGAATTTTGGTTTGGGACTAAGCGCCTACCATCAAATATTGAAGTAGCCGAACCAGCGATGATTCCAGCAATTACAATTAAAAAACAGGGAGACTACCCCGCTTTTTGGCAAAAAGATACTTCCTTTATTACGGTAATGGAAGAATTGTATCAAAGAGTGAGAACGAAAAATAAAGATGTTATGTAAAGCGTTTGAGAGTAGGAGCATTCATAGGAGCGATCGCCTTCACAACTTTACTTGGATCGTAAAACTTTGTCCATTAGACTAACCAGTACTCGCCCCTTCGCTTGCGATCGCCATGTAGGATATCATAATGATTGATATTTGATTCTGGCTAGATAAGATACTCGTTGTCTCTAAGTAAAAAGCGCACTTTCTCAATATTGTCGCCAGCAGAGTTGCGAATTGCCTCTCGCGACTCTCAAATCAAGTCAGATCGTAAGGACGTTCGGTATCATCTTCACCCATATATTCGCCATTTTGAATTTCTAGTAAAATTAGCGGAATTGCCCCAGGATTTTCAATACTGTGTAGCGTTGCTACAGGTACGTATGTAGATTCATTGCGATGTAGCAACTTATCTTCATCACCGCAATTAATTTTAGCCGTACCAGAAACAACAACCCAATGTTCGCTACGATGATAGTGAATTTGTGGTTTAATTCGGTGCTTTGGCTTAATTTCAATCCGATTAATTCTATAAGTTTTTCCTTCTTCTATTACCTCAACTAAACCCCAATATCTCTGACCTGCGTGTGGAGAGGATTCGATCGCATCTAACTGAGCTTGATTCCCGTTATTGGTCATAAATAGCCTGAAAATAAACATCAATCGCCATTATTAGCAGAAGTATGGCATTTCAGCTCTGGAAGAGTAGGTTGGTTAACGAAATCTTCAAATTTGTTTAAACTTCAAAATGCACTCTTCACAATCGGCTGTTTGGGTATTAAGCTGAACTAGTTTCAACCCGATAAAAACTTCGTTGCTAAAACTGCGGTATTTCGAGCTAAATATCTCGATCGACTCATTACTACAAATCTTCCGCGTCTGTATTTTCTTCAGGAGATTCAGAAACTTTCTTGTGCCGATCCTCCTTCCATCTTCCAGTTTTTCTTGCTGCGTCTGTGAGTAAGTATTCAATTTGAGCATTGACACTTCTGAGTTCGTCAGCCGACCATTTTTCTAATACTTCATACAGTTTTAGATCTAGACGTAGCAAGAATCTTTTTTTTTGACTCATGTATACAAACTACCAGTATTGACTACAGGCTGAGCATTTTGTTCCGAGGTTAAAACCACGAGTAAATTATTCACCATCGTAGCTTTGCGTTCCTCATCCAATTCGACGATTTGTTGTTCGCTCAACCTTCTCAATGCTTCGTCAACCATCCCCACAGCACTATCGACAATCTGTCGTCGAGCATCAATGATTGCTTTCGCTTGTTGGCGGCGGAGCATTGCTTGAGCAATTTCTGGCGCATAGGCAAGGTGAGACAACCTAGCTTCAATAATCTCTACTCCTGCGACTTCTAAGCGTGCTTGTAACTCTTGTTGAAGCGATCGCGATACTTCGTCAGGAATGCCTCGCAGCGAAGGTATACTCTCATCATCACCTGTGTCATAGGGGTAGCGGATGGCTAAGGCACGAATTGCCGTTTCACTTTGGATGGCAACAAATTCTTCGTAGTCGTCTACTTCAAAATAAGATTTGGCTGAATCTACAACTTGCCACACCACCACAGCTGCAATTTCAATGGGACTGCCTTGAGCGTCGTTGACTTTAAGAATTTTGCTGTTAAAGTTGCGTACTCGCAAAGAAATCTTGCGTTTGCGGGTAAAAGGGTTAGTCCACCAAAAGCCTGCTTCTCTAGCGCTACCAGCATAACGACCCAAAAATGTTACTACAACTGCTTGGTTTGGTTCCACCGTAAAGAACCCCGAAAATGTGGGAATAATGACTGCTATTAAAGTTGCTCCCAGCCATGCACCTATTTCTGCCGTGGTGTCTTCTCCCAGTAAATCGGTAATTTTCAGCGTTCTCCCTAATATTGCTTCCCATCCTTGGATAGTCGTCCACAACCACCAAACAGCCAAAATTGCGATCGCCCCCAGTACTACCAGCGCCACAAAACCATCAACCTTAAAGGCAGGACGCTCTTTTAATCTCTCCATATTCCGTACTCCTAACAATTTTTATGAATTGATACCAATGTGATATCGCGATAATATGCCAGCATTTATTTGATGTCAATGTGATATCATGGTAGTATGATGTCTGCTCGTACCAAGTTCGAGAAAATTTGGTACGCAGATGGATGCGGATGTTGGCGCAACCAACACGAACGGGTACGCGGATGGACAGATGACTGGTGACGACTCCCGACTCCCGACTCCCGACTCACTTGCTAAAGTATTGAAGTGTAATCATCAGAGCGGCAAATAAAAGATATGACTACTGCTGCACCGACAAAAACTAAATATGAGGCGATTATTGGTTTAGAAACCCATTGCCAGCTGAATACAAACACGAAAATTTTTTCGAGCAGTTCTACAGAGTTTGGTTCGCCTCCAAATACAAATATCGATCCGATTTGTATGGGTTTACCTGGGGTGTTGCCCGTATTGAATGAGAAGGTATTGGAATACGCAGTGAAGGCGGGTTTGGCGTTAAATTGCCAAATTGCATCTTATAGCAAGTTCGATCGCAAACAGTATTTTTATCCTGACTTACCGAAGAATTATCAAATTTCTCAGTATGACTTGCCAATTGCCCAACACGGTTGGTTAGAAATCGAACTTGTGGATGCAGATAATAATCCCATCCGCAAGCGTATTGGGATCACGCGCTTGCATATGGAAGAGGATGCGGGCAAGTTGGTACATGGGGGGAGCGATCGCCTGTCTGGTTCGACTTACTCTTTGGTAGACTACAACCGTGCTGGCGTGCCTTTGGTAGAAATTGTTTCAGAACCCGATATGCGATCTGGACAAGAAGCGGCGGAATATGCTCAAGAGTTGCGGCGGATCTTGCGCTATTTGGGTGTCAGTGATGGCAATATGCAAGAGGGTTCTTTGCGTTGCGACGTGAATATCTCCGTGCGTCCTGTCGGACAAAAAGAGTTTGGCACGAAGGTAGAAATTAAAAATATGAACTCGTTCAACGCCATTCAACGGGCGATTGAATACGAGATCGAACGACAAATTGCAGCTGTAGAGTCTGGAGAAAGAATAATTCAAGAAACCAGGCTATGGGAAGAAGGCAGCCAACGCACTGTGAGTATGCGGACTAAAGAGGGTTCTAGCGATTACCGCTATTTCCCCGAACCCGATTTAGCGCCGATTGAAGTTTCCAAAGCACAATTGGAACAATGGCGGGTTGAGTTGCCAGAATTACCAGCCCAAAAACGCCATCGTTATGAAAGCGAACTAGGGCTTTCTGCCTACGACACCCGCGTATTAACTGACGAGCGAGCGGTATCGGAATATTTTGAAGCGACGGTAGCGGCTGGAGCCTCGGCAAAACAAGCTGCTAACTGGATCATGGGAGATATTGCGGCTTACCTGAATAGCAATAAACTCAGTATTGGTGAAATTGCGCTTAAACCAAAAACGCTAGCAGAATTGATCCAGTTAATTGAAGGCAATACAATCAGCGGCAAAATTGCTAAAGATATCTTGCCTGAACTGCTAACTCAAGGTGGTTCGGCGAAGGAGCTAGTAGAACGTAAAGGATTAATCCAAATTTCCGATCGCAGCGCCATAGAAGCGATCGTCGAGCAAGTGATTGCAGCAAATCCCAAAGAACTAGAACAGTACCGCAACGGTAAAACCAAGCTTCTCGGCTTCTTTGTCGGACAAGTGCTGAAGCAAACAGGCGGACGTGCCGATCCGAAACTGACAAACCAACTGTTAGCGGAAAAGCTGAATGGGTAATGGGTAGTTGGTAGTTGGTAGTTGACGGTTGTTGGCTATCTGCGTACAGACTAAGGTATACCGCGTCTCTAGACCGATTGCTGACAACTGACAACTGATAACTGAAAAAGGCAATTCTTCATCGGATCTTTAAGAAAATCCCGTAGAAAGCCGTAAGATTCTTTACACACCACCTGTTATATTCTACTGAGTAGATGCACCCTGATGATTGGGAGAGTCACCGAACTGACTCTCTTTTTTTTTGGTCATTTGTCATTTGTCATTGGTCATTTGCCATTAAAAAGGAGGCAGGAGGCAGGAGCCAGGAGAAGATAGATAAAACACTCACCTCTTACTCCTCACCCCTCATCCCTCACTGATAACTGGTCACTGACAACTGGTCACTAGTTACTACTTTCTGCTCCCTGCTCCCTGCTCCCTGACAACCGCGATCGCCTGAAACTGCAAAAAAAATTAATAAGATAGTTTCTTATTAAGTTCTACGCGATCTGCTGTTATGACTATTACTATTTCTCAGCAAGCCTACGACGAACTGTTTCATCAGGAGACGGTAGAGCGATACCTTCGGTCAGCTTCGCTAACGCAACACCCCGATCCCGACGATTTATTGGATGTCGTGTATCGATTTCCCCCAGCGTTAGGACAAGGTTACTGGCGAGAAATTCAATTGCGGGAAGGAATGCAGTTGACAATTGGAAATTTACAGATGCGCGATCGCATTATTACCGGAGCGCCAGAACGGGAAGATTGGTGGGAATATCACTTTCATTTTTCTGGAGAGCATCAAGACAGGTACAACTTAATATGTGGCGGACAATACGCACTTTATGGCAATGGTTTAGCTCCTCAAGAAATTTGGGATTGTTCGGGTAAAGAACCATATTCTGAGATTCTGATCCACATACAGCCGGAGCTACTTTACTCCTTTGCTGGCGATCGCGAAGGAGAATTACCGCGCTGCTTGCAACCGTGGATTAGACAGACTGAGCGCGAGCGTTATAGCCGTCTGGGAACTGCAACCCCTACCATGCAGACTGTAGCCAAACAAATCGTCCAGTGTCCCTACCAAGGAATTGCCAAGCGAGTTTACTTAGAAGGCAAGGTTTTGGAGTTAATGGGAATGCTGATTGCTGAGGAAATTGAAATTGGGGACGGCAAATACAATCCTTACTCTTTAAAATCTGATGCAGTAGATAGAATCCACCACGCCAGAGATATTTTGCTACAACGATTGGACGAGCCGCCAACTCTGGCAACACTGGCAAGACAAGTAGGACTCAACGAATGTACTTTAAAACGGGGCTTTCGGCAGATTTTCGGGACAACAGTATTCGGCTATCTACACAACTATCGTCTGGAGCAAGCACGGCAACTGCTAGAGGCAGGAACCTGGAGGGTGGGAGAAGCTGCTCAAATGGTCGGTTACAGGGATTTTACTGCTTTTGGCAGGGCTTTTTATAAGAAGTTTGGGATACGACCACGCGACTGCATGAAAAAATATTCCGTTTGAGCCGAAAAGATATTCCGTTTAAGCCGAATTACGATCGCTTGAGTATCATTTGTTTCCTGTAAGCTAACTGAGAGAAATTCCTAGCAAGTTTATAGGTGTGGGTTGTGAAGTTGAAATTGTGGTGGCGATCGCTATTGTTAGCAGGTATGTTTTCTGTTGTGGCTGTTCCAGCAGTATTGATAGAAAACAGAGTTTTTGCTCAGTCACCCGCAAGTCATGCATCACCCATAACTGTCACCGGAGTAAGGCTGAACCAAACAGATAGTGGTTTAGAAGTGTTATTGGAAACTACAAGCAAGCAGCCACTCAGTGTTGTGACTTCCGGCTACGAGAAAACTTTTGTTGCCAATATTCTCAATACTCGGTTAGCACTACCAGAAGGCAAAAGCTTTCGTCAAGAAAACTTAACTGGAGGAATAGCAGTTGTCAGCGTCACTCAGCAGGGAGTCAATAGTATTAGGGTAAGTGCGATCGGTTCGGTGGGATTACCAACGGCAAAGTTGAGACAGAGTATTGGCAGTACCCTTCTCAGTTTAACTGCGACGATCGCTCCCACAGCCCAAACACACACCTGAGCCAGCAGTACCAGCAACTCTAACTCAGCCAGAGGCGATCCCACCAGAAACAGAAGAAATACCCCCACCAGTTACACCCGACGCACAACCAGAGGGATCGGCACAAGGGGACAAATAAATTGAAATTGTGGTGACAGGGGAGCAAGATGGGTATCTTGTACCCACGTGAGTTCGACGGGGTTATAAGACAGCAGAAGGGAGAGCAGGCAAGCCTTTGGGTTTTAGATCGAGAGAGGGTTTTTGAGGCAAATAAGTATAAGCAGTCAATCCAGCCAACAAATTGACCAGGAAATTCCAGATGCTTCTATGTCGGGAATGCTCGATTTGAGAAATATTTTTGAGCTGGTCATTAACCGTTTCTATCAAGGCTCGCTTCCGCAAGAGAATTTTGTCAATTAACTTGACCAACTGTTGCTTCATCTTTGTCTTGCGGCGTGTAATTAACTCCACCCCTTGCTGATAGAGTTTTTCAAACAGTTTTTGAGTTATGTAACCGCGATCGCCAAATAACTTCCCAATGATGTCTTGAGTTAGGTCAGGCACAGGCTTGCGATCATCTACATTGCCTGGGGTCAGCTTGAAGGCAAGCAACTCACCTCGTTCGTTAATAATCAAGTGCAGCTTAAACCCGTAGTGCCACCCGACCGAATTTTTGCTCCAACCTACCAAGCCTTCAAACACACGATGGCTTTTGGAGCGGTAAGGATGGCATACCTCAATCGGAGTCGAATCAATGAATGCAATGCCAGTCACCTCCCCCTTACGGGTCTGCACAAAGCAGCACAATAGCATCAACGACCAAGGCATCAATTCGACAAAACGATTATAGCTGACCAAATGAGGAAAAGCTTTACGCCAACTTGGTAGAACTTGTAGCGTGTAGAATTCTTTGAATGTACGATAGCCAGAGCCATGAAAAGCAATCACAATTGTCATGACCTCACTTAAGCTTAATCGAGAGCGACACAACCGTTCTCCACAACTTGCTGTCAACAGAGGCTGTTGCTGCCAATGTTGTTCAAAGCTTTGATAGAAGTCGTCTACCTCACAAAAAATTTAAGTCACATCGCTTGGGATACAATGGTGCTATTCATGATTGAGACCTATCACTGTGTATTTTGAGCATAGGTCTCTTTTTCCTTTTTGGCTCATCTCCCACCGTCGAACTCACGTCGTTGAAGTCTTGAAAGATCCAGCTTCGGTATTATTTGGTTTGGGAAACCCAGGTGGAACGATTAACATCGTCACAAAACAGCCACTGCGCGAGCCGTTCTATGCAGTTGAAGGGACGATTGGCAGCTATGACTTTTATCGAGGCGCGATCGATTTGTCTGGACCGTTAAACAGGTCTAAAACAATCTCTTACCGACTCAATGCTGCATATCAAGATAACAAAGGATTTATCGATTTCCAACAAGATAAAATATTCTTTATCGCACCTGTTTTAAGCTTTGATATTGGTAAAAATACAAAGCTGACTCTAGAAGCAGAGTACCGCAAATGGGACTTTTTCTTCTTACTAGGTCAACCAGCAGTTGGTTCGGTTTTGCCTACTGGTATTGGCAGGTTACCCCGTAACTTGAATTATAGTGAATCTCCTATCGGAGACGATAACACTTTTGGGATTACGACAAGCAAAGCAGGCCATCGACTCGAACACAAGTTTAGCAGAAATTGGTCAATTAGAAATAGCTTCCTTGCCTCATTCTATCGTGCAAATCGGGAATTTTTATATGCTACAAGTCTCGACCCTGATAATCGCACCCTAAATCGTGGTTATGAGCTTGGTGAATATGATGACAACATCTTTAATTTAGACACAAATATTTTGGGTACTTTTTCCACTGGTTCTATTCAACACCAACTTCTATTTGGCTTTGATTTATATCGAGTCAATGAATATCGACAACAGTATGTCAGTGGAGCTGCTGCACCACTCGATCTCTTTAATCCCGTGTACGGTCAGCCAATAGGTCCTATTACTGATAGGGGTGATACTTCTACGCTGACAGATTCGCTGGGTATCTATATTCAAGACCAAATTACGCTAGCAGACAATCTCAAGTTACTACTGGGTGGTCGATTTGATACCTTTAAGCAAACCACAGAAGATTTCATTGAGGACACAGAACAAGAGCAAACTGGGGATGCTTTTAGTCCCCGCTTAGGTATCGTCTATCAGCCGATCGAGCCAATTTCTCTTTATGCCAGCTACATTCGATCGTTTACACCAGCAATCGGTAGATCCTTTGATAATACCCAATTCCAACCAGAACGGGGGACGCAATATGACGTTGGGATTAAAGCAGATTTGAACGAACAACTGTCTGCAACCCTTGCCTTATACGATTTAACTCGCTCTAATGTCTTAACTGATGACCCAATAAATGAAGGTTTTTCTATTCAAACAGGCAAGCAAAACAGCCAAGGTATCGAACTCAACATTTCGGGTGAAATTCTACCAGGATGGAACGTTTTCGGTGGCTATGCTTACACTGATGCACGGATTAAAGAAGATGAAACTTTTGATGTTGGCAATCGCCTCAATAATACACCAGAAAACGCTTTTAATTTATGGACAACCTATGAAATTCAACAAGGCTCCTTGCAAGGGTTGGGATTTGGCTTAGGATTGTATTTTGTGGGAGAACGACAAGGCGATCTAGCCAATACATTTCAAGCCCCGAGCTATTTTCGCACTGATGCCTCGATTTTTTACAAGCGCGATCGCTTCCGCGCCGCTCTAAATTTTAGGAATTTATTTGACACAGATTACTTTGAAGCAGCATTAAATAGATTTCGCGTATTCTATGGTGAACCATTCACCGTTCAAGGAACAGTTTCCTGGGAGTTTTAGTAGCTGATACCACCCCTTAATTCCCAAAAATCCTCACTCCTGTACGGGCAGGTTCACCAGACTGACTTGTAAATAACAGGTAACTTAGATAAACCTGCCCCTACTACTCCTCACCCCTTCTGATATAATCGCAGGCTATGCGTTGGGAGAGAGAACATGGCATGGCATGAGATAAGTGGTGGAATCACTGCGCCAAGAGGTTACAAGGCAGCGGGTATTAGAGCAGGATTAAAACCTTCAGGACTACCAGATTTAGCTCTAATTTTGTCAGATGTAGAAGCGATCGCCGCAGGTGTTTTTACGACTTCTCAAGTCCGTGCTGCTTGTGTCGATTACTGCAAGCAAAGATTGCAAGACAAACCCAGTGCTAGGGCAATTCTTTGCAATGCAGGGCAAGCTAATGCTGCAACGGGTTCTCAAGGCTGGTTGGATGCCCTAGAGTGTGCGATGGCACTAGGGCAAGCGTTGAGTATTTCCTCAGAATCGGTGTTGCTAGCCTCTACTGGGGTGATTGGCAAAAGAATTGTGATGGATAAAATGCACGCTGGCATTCCTCAACTGGTTGCCGAAGCTTCTGAAACAGGTGGAGATGCTGCTGCACAAGCGATCGTCACTACAGATTTGGTCACAAAATCCATTGCTTTAGAGACAACAATGGGCGATCGCCCCGTTCGGATGGGTGGCATTGCTAAGGGTTCGGGTATGATCCATCCAAACATGGCGACGATGCTAGCCTTTGTCACCTGCGATGCGGCTGTCTCTCCCGCATTATGGCAGCATATGCTAAGTCGAGCTGCCGACAAAAGTTTTAACCAAATTACTGTCGATGGCGATACCAGCACCAACGATTGTTTAATTGCTTTGGCAAACGGACAATCGCGCACCCCAGCCATTACCGAGATGGGTGCAGAGGCAGAAAAGTTAGAAGCAATGCTCACAGCTGTGTGTCAACACTTAGCCAAAGCGATCGCCCGCGATGGAGAGGGTGCAACCTGTTTAATTGAAGTACAAGTCACAGGAGCAGCCGACGGAAAAGCCGCGCGTCAGGTAGCAAAAACGATTGCTGGCTCATCTTTGGTTAAATCAGCTATATTTGGACGCGATCCTAATTGGGGTAGAATTGCAGCTGCGGCGGGACGTGCGGGAATTCCCTTTCAGCAAGAAAACCTCAGAATTCAACTGGGAGATTTTCTCTTAATGGAAAACGGACAACCCCGAGACTTCGATCGCGCCGCCGCCAGTGCCTATTTAAAGCAAAAAGCAGCCAAACAGCCTCAAGTAGAAACTGTTAGTACTGCTCAGAGTAATGAATTATTAGCGGTTAAAGACGGAGAAACAACAGCTTTCGAGCGTCAAAGTGGAGGCGATCGCTTTCAAGACGAAACCGTCACGATCTCTGTCAGTATTGGCAATGGTTCCGGCTCTGGCATAGCCTGGGGCTGCGATCTCAGCTACGACTACGTGAAAATTAACGCTGAGTATACAACATAATGTAGAGACGTTACATGTAACGTCTCTACATTTAACGTTGCAACAACACGCTTACAGTTGTTTTCACTTCTGTCCCGCCACTTTCAATAAATAATTTACCTCCATGTAATTCTGTGATGCGTTTTGCCAAAATTAAACCCAAGCCTAAACCCTGTTGGTCGTAAAATTTGCGCTCGAATTGCATATAACCGCCAATACTAGCAATTTGTTCGTTAGACATAGCGCGTCCGTAGTTAGTAATACTAATTTTGAACCCATCTTTTTCAGTCGCAGCTTTGACATGAACAGAGGTACCAGCTTCAGAGAATTTGAAAGCATTGTCGATAATTTCTTCGATCGCTTTCTTCAAGTCTCGCTTCGCAATTTTGACGTTAGAATTAGCAACTTGTAAAATTAAATCTGCTTCGCGTTGATATTGTTTTGCCTTTTGAATTGCTATAGCAAAGATAATATCGCTAGGATTAAGGGTTTGACAACTGCGTAAAGCTTGGAGTTCTTCGGGATTAGTTGCTAATAGTTCAATTTGAGCGTACATAATAAAATTCTCAATCATTCTTTGCAGGCGTTGAGAAGAATTATGTAAATTTTGGGCTGTTTCTAACAGTTCTTGAGGTTTGATTGTATCGTAACTTTCAACTAGAACTTTAGAGAAAGATAAGACTTCGCTTAAAGGTAACAACAATTCTTGCGGCAGAGCATCGGTAATACTTCTGCGTAACTCGGCTAGCTTTTTTTCTGACTGTTGGGCAACAAACGCTTGCTTTTGCAATCTTGCTGCGATCGCACCTAATAATTCCGTGCGGGTAAATGGTTTGCTGATGTAGTCATCTGCCCCCATTTCCATGCCTTGACGCACATCTAATTTATCGGCTTTAGCCGTCAAAAAAATAAATGGAGTTGATGCTGTAAGTGGATTTTGACGCACCATAGTTAAGACACCATAGCCATCCATTTCTGGCATCATTACGTCACAAATAATCAAATCTGGCTTATGTGCCAACGCCATCTGATAGCCCTTCAACCCATTTTCTGCATCAAGAGTATCAAATCCTTCTGCTTCCAAACGAGCGAGTATATTTTCTCTAACTGATAGTTCGTCTTCAATCACTAAAATTCGGCTCATGGCGATCTTTCCTAATTAATTTGACTAGTTAAAAACCGGATTTCCAAAGAGATATTCTGAAGTTAATAGTCAGAACTTAAGGACAAAACTTGAATATGTTGTAACTTCATGGCTCGATCGATCCACATCAAGTTTTTCTGACTCCTAATTGCTTTCATAAGGAAGAGAAACTACAAAAGTTGTTCCTACTCCCACTTCACTTTCAACAGCGATATTGCCGCAGTGCAAATCGACTGCTCTTTTGACAATAGCTAAACCCAAACCCGTACCGGAAATCGTGCCGACATTGCTAGCTCGATAGAAGGATTGAAACAACTGTTCGCGATCGCTCTGGGGAATTCCAATGCCGCGATCCTGCACCTGAAATATAACTTTTTCCGGCTCGACATTCAGATTGAAACTGACGACGCTGCTTGTAGGAGAATATTTAATTGCATTTGATAGTAAATTAATCAGAATATGGCGCAATAACTTTTCATCCAACGCCACCTCGCTAGATTCACATTGAGAATTCAAGTGAATTGTGTGGCTGTCAGCAATCATTTGCATCTCCTCCACGAGATCGCGGCAGAACTGGACGATATCGAGCTTGATTGGGTTACACTCTAGTTTGCCCGCTTCGGCTTTCCCAATTAACAAGACATCATCTAAAAGTTGATTCATGTGCTTGACGGTAGTGACAATGCGCCGTAAGTGCAGAAGTTTCTTTTCTTCCGCCCATTGAGAACCAAAATCCTCCATCAATTCGGCTGAAGACAAGATCGTGGTTAATGGCGTGCGGAATTCGTGAGAAGTCATGGTGACAAAGCGAGACTTGAGTTCGCTCAGTTCTTTTTCTTTAGCCAGCGTGTGCTGCATTTCCGCTTCGGTGCGCTTGCGATCGGTAATGTTGCGGACGATCGCCATCACTTCATTTTCTGCACTCACGACAATTCGCGCTTCGTAATCGCGCAGTTCGTCTTCAGTGTAAAGTTGGTATTCAAAGATTTGCAATTCTCCCGTAGTTAAGGCTTGCTGAATGTAATACATTGTTGGCTGAGCGATTTCTGGTGGCAGCACTTCATCAATTCGTTTACCCAAAAATTGGTTTGGCGGAACAATTAACTCTTCTGCTTTAGAAACTTTGTAGTTGACAAAAATTCCATCACCGCTCATGCGAAACATTAAATCGGGAATTGCATTGATCAGAGCGCGGTTAGTAGCAAGGCTAGAACGGAGAGCTTCTTCTGCTCGCTTGCGCTCGGTAATATCGGTAGAAATACCCCCGACAGCGTAGGGTTCGCCAGCAGCGTTGAATAGGGGAAACTTCACTGAAAGGTAAGTATGCAAACCGTCATCGTGGGGGAGTACCTCTTCCCAATCCAATGCCGATTTTGTCTCTAACACCTGGCGATCGTTGGTTCGCAGCACCTCAGCAATTTCTGGCGGGAAGATCTCGTAGTCAGTTTTGCCAATTGCCTCAGTTCGATCTAAATGGAACAGAATCCCGTACCAAGAATTGATCGTGAGATATTTGCCCTCTAAATCTTTGACATAAATTAATGCCGTAGAGTTATCTAAAATTGCTTGCAGCCGCTCCTCGCTCTGCCGCAGTGCCTCTTGGACTTGCTGGCGTTCTGTCACATCGTGGGCAACGATGCAAAAAACTTCTTTGCCACCATAAAAAATTGAATTGAGATGAACTTCTGCATAAGCCACGCTGCCATTGCTACGATGATGTGGCACTTCTCCTAAGAATAGATTTTTTCCCCTCAGCGCGCGCTGGGCAGTGCGATCGATTGTCAGGCGATCGCCAGCAAAGATATCGTATAGCGTCAGTTGTAAAAGTCGCTCGGGAGCATAACCGAGGAAACGCGCAAAAGCATCATTTGCTTCCAAAATACGCTTTGTCTCGGTATCGACGAGAAAAATCCCCTCAGCAGTTTGCTTGACCACAGCACGATACCGAGATTCGCTGTCATGCAGTCCTTCTTCCGCTCGTTTGCGTTGCATTAATCCGCCTAGCTGGGTAGCAACAGTTGAGACGATCTCGACTTGATGCCTATCCTCGGGGCAAGATTCGGACATGAAAAAGGCAATGACAGCCAAGACTTCCGATTTGTCCGCAGCGCGATCGGCGACGATGGGAATAGCTAAACTTGCTTTGAGACCAGCAGCCCGTGCCAAATGGCTGCGCACGATCGCCATCTCGGTCTCGTCTTCTAGGCTCGGAATCCAATGCGGTTGCTGAGAACGCCAAACATGACCAATTAAACCAACCCCAGGGGAGAATTTAAATTTCTTACTCGAACTACGGAAGCTTGTGACGTTGTAATTCCTGCCATACCAAGCAGGACTGCTCTGAAGGATATCGTTTTCCGCACTGGGAATCCACGCCTCACCATAACTCCAACCCGTAAATTCGCAGATCTGACGCAGTGCCACTCCCAAAGCAGCATGGAAGTTTTGGGCATCTCCGATCGCCTGAGCGATTTTTTGTAACAACCGGACTTCTGCCTCGGCGCGGTGACGTTCTGCCATTTCACTATGGAGTTGCTGGTTGATGCTGACCAGTTCGGCAGTGCGATCGGCAACTTTGGTTTCTAACTGACAATAAGCATCATGTAGAGCTAATTCCGCAGCTTTGCGATCGCTAATATTACGAAAAATTCCGCGAGTCGCAGTTGGCTGAGACTTGACAAATTGACAGTTAATGATACCTTCAACCCAAATCTTTTCGCCTTGCTTGGTAACAAAAATTGTTTCAACTTGCGCGAAGTTCTCACCAGCCATGACACGCCCAAATACTTCTAGGCAGTGACACAAGCTATCGGGATGAATAATATCGTAGATTTTTAGCTCGGCAAGTTCTGTTTCACTATAGCCAAGAGTTTCTTTCCAGGCGCGGTTGACATAGATAAATCTGCCATCTGGCGTAACCGATTGAATCAAATCGTTAGCATTTTCAAATAAATCTCGATAGCGTTCTTGGCTCTGTCGCAGGGCAAATTCAGTTTGCCGCTGCTGTTGATGTGCCTGCTGTAAATCGATCAAATTCCGTCTCAGTTCTAACTGCGTCATCACCTGACGCGCCAAAATTTCTAAAGCCTCTAATTGTTGGGGACTCAACTCGCGAGGTACGTAGTCGATCGCGCAGAGAGTTCCCAAAGCAAAATTGTCCGATGTCACCAGCGGTGCGCCCGCATAAAACCGAATTTTGGGTTCTCCAGTCACCAATGGGTTCTCGGCAAAACGCTCGTCTTGACAAGCATCAGGCACGATCAGCAAGTGATGTTCTGCAATCGCCCGATCGCAAAAGGCGATATGACGAGGAGTTTCTGGAACAGTTAAACCAACTTGAGACTTAAACCATTGGCGATCGGCATCGACCAAACTAATGAGTGCTGTAGGAGTCTGGCAAATTTGGGCAGCTAAACGAGTAAGATCGTCAAACGCCTGCTCTGGTGAAGTATCCAGAATATCGTACCTCTGTAGGGCATGAAGTCTATCTGTTTCATTGCTAGGCAGTGGATCTTTCACCGTTATCTTCCTACACAGTTATCAGTTATCAGTTATCAGTTATCGTAGGGGCGGGTTTAGCCAACAGATTCACGGGCTTTAGTCATAATCTTCGTTCAAACCCCGCCCGTACAGTTATTCAGTTATCAGTTGTCAGTGACTAGTGGCTGGTGACTAGTTAATTCAGAATTCCAAAGCCGAATTCTCCAAGGGTTACTCTTAACAGTTAGTATTCCCATGTTTTTGGATTGACTTACATTTTTGCTGCCAGCAATGTGAAAGATTGAGAATTCTGGGTTTAAATGTTATTTGGCAAGCGAGTAGTGAAGAGTGGCTAGTGGCTGGTGGCTAGTAGTAGATAGGGTGTGGGGTGTGGGGTGTCGGGTGTAGGGAATTTTGTATTTCTCCTCTGCTCCTCTGCCCCTCTGCCCCTCAGCTCCCTCAGCTCCCGATCGCTCCCTCAGCTCTCTTCCCCTGCTCCCTGCTCCCTGCTCCCTGCTCCCTATTTTTTGTGTCTAATCAACAGAAATCTCGAACTTTAGCTGGAATTGCGGGGATTGTGGCGATCGCCACCCTGCTGAGTAAATTAGTTGCCTTGTTTCGCCAACAGGCGATCGCGGCGGCTTTCGGTACGGGTATAGCTGCTAATGCCTACAACTATGCCTATATCATTCCTAGTTTCTTTTTAATCTTGCTGGGAGGCGTGAATGGACCGATCCACACCACGATTGTCAGCATCTTAGAAAAGCGTAGCAAACAGGAAGCTGCTCCCCTAGTGGAAAGCATCACAACTTTAGTGAGCGGAGTGTTGTTGCTCGTATCCATCGCCCTGTTCTTATCGGCAGATGGATTAATTTATTTGGTGGGTCCGCAATTGAGCCAGACAGCCCACGCGATCGCCGCCGAGCAATTGCGAATTATGTCGCCGATGATTTTACTATCGGGATTAATTGGGATTGGTTTTGGCACGCTCAATACTGCCAATCAATACTGGTTACTGTCTCTCAGTCCCGTACTTTCTAGCATCACGATTATTTTAGGGCTGGGAATCTTATACTTGTCCTTGGGAAGCCAAATTATTTCTCCTGCTTACGTGGCGATCGGCGGGCAAGTTTTAGCCTGGGGAACGCTAGCAGGGGCATTATTACAGTGGATCGTACAACTGATCGTGCAGTGGCGGTTACGACTCGGTACGCTGCGGCTGCGGTTCGATTTTCGCTCTCCTGCCGTGCAGCAAGCAGTTAAGTTAATGGCTCCGGCTGTTTTTGCTTCAGGAATGCTACAAATTAATCTGTTCACTGATTATTTCTTTGCTTCCGGCATTCCTGGGGCTGCTGCTGCTTTCAACTACGCTAACTTGATCGTTCAGACTCCCCTTGGCATCATTTCCAATGTTATTTTGCTCCCCTTATTTACAATTCTCTCTCGTCTTGCCGATCCGTTGGAGTGGCACAATCTGAAATCGCGACTGCGCCAGGGATTGGTTCTGACGGCTCTCACGATGCTGCCTTTGGGAGCTTTGTTTGCGGCTCTAGCGATGCCAATCGTCCGCATTGTTTACGAACGCGGAGCCTTTCAACAAGACGATTCGCAGCTCGTAGCTTCAATTTTAGTTGCCTACGGCATTGGTATGTTTGTCTACTTAGGGCGCGATGTCTTGGTACGAGTATTTTACGCCTTGGGAGATGGAGAAACGCCCTTCCGCGTTGGTTTGTTAAATATCTTCCTTAACGCCCTGCTAGATTTTATCCTCATCAAACCTTTTGGTGCGCCTGGAATTACACTGGCAACGGTAGGAGTCAATACGATCTCGACGCTGCTGTTTTTGGGCATCTTGCATCGGAAACTCCACGGTTTACCATTGCGGCAATGGAGTTTACCCATTTTAGGTTTAATTGCCAGTGGTTTTACCGCAGGAGTCGCTAGCTGGGGGACTCTTTGGAGTTTGCAACATGTCTTCGGCAGTCAGGGATTAGTTTTACTACTGCTGCAAACGATCGCTTCTGGGTTAGTAGGCATCGGAATTTTTGCCCTCATCGCCACTCGAATGAAATTGCCAGAAATCGATTTTTTAGTGGCTCGACTAACTAAGAGGGGAGTCGGGAGTCGGGAGTAGGAAGTCGGGAAAGAGAGCTGGGGAGGCTGGGGGAGCTGAGGGAGAAAGAGCAACTGTCAACCAATTACCCATTACCCATTACCCTTACATATCGTTTTGGTATTTCTGCAAAATCTCCATCAAGTCAGTTTGACCTCGGGCTGGTATCAAGTCAATTAGGGGGATTTCTTTTTTCCCACCCCCAAGTTTGACAGGGATATTCTGTAAAACTTGCTGGACTCGATCTTCTGAGAGCGATCGCGCCGTCAAAATGGGGTAGAGTTGTTCGGCAAGTAGGGTATGAAGTTTGGCATCGGCAAGATAAAGATGCCATTTGGCGATGTCTATATATACGTTTTCGCCGATTTCTGCTGCGATCGCTTCAATAACTTCTGAAGTACTTTGTTTAGCCATAAAACTGAACTTCCTTCTATTTGAAAAGGGGAATGGATAAGTCGCAATTCAAAAGCTTGTTGCCAGAAAGCCTCTTTGCCTCACTCACCAATTACCCATTACCACTCTTCACTAATAGCTGATAACTGACAACTGATAACTGACTCTCTAGGTAGATTTGGGCGGTGTATCTGGCGTAGTTGATTCAGAATAGTTAGCGATCGCGGCAATGTAAATTAAATGTCCTAATAATACAGTTGCCCATCCCCCTGTTAACCAAGGCAACCACTCCCAAGTTGTGGTTTTGAGAATGTGGAAGAACCACAGACCGGAATTTATGGCAGCGAAAATCGCTACGTGGGTAGCAAAGTTCATGCGATCGTCTAAACGTCGATAGGCAGGATCGCGGCGGTCTGGTTTACGGGGCCAACGAGGAGGCATGTTTTTGTCGTTCACCGATTGAGTTATCTATATTTTATCGACTTCTTGCTGCCAATAGTAAGTATCGATGCCAAACTGGGCAAACTAAACCTGAAGTACGAAACACTCTCAAAACCAAATTTAAGTTTTATGGAAACAGTCATTTATATAAAAATGCTCGTTTGCCGCTATTGACAATGAGCCAAATAGAAATTAGTTGAATTTAGACGATTTAGGGATGACCCATGAAAAAGATCTTAGTGATAGAAGACGAGCGTTTAGTTAGAGACAACATCCTAGACTGTTTGGAAGATGGAGGCTATGAGGTTGTTGGAGTTGATAACGGTCAAGTTGGTCTAGACTGGGCAAGCGAACACAAACCCGATTTGATTTTGTGCGATGTGATGCTGCCGGAGTTAGACGGGTACGAGGTATTGCGATCGCTCCGTCAAGAACCAACCACGGCACTGCTACCGTTTGTTTTTCTCTCTGCCAAGGTGGAAAAAGCGGAGATCCGTCATGGCATGAACTTGGGAGCCGACGATTACATTACAAAACCCTTCACTCCTGACGAACTATTAGATACGGTGGCGGCGCGGTTGAAAAGACGGGATGCGATCGTCCAATATGCAGAACTTTTGCAGGCTTCTCTATTCAATAGCGATCGCATTTCGCTCGAACCTCAACCCACAATTAACCCTCCTTCCACGCCTGCACCAGCTCAATACCAAGATTTCAACGCATTCGCTAAGGAACTAGCAGCACTCCAATCAGCTCAATTTACTGGCAAATTAAATGTTAAAAGCGCCACGGCTCAGTCTTGGGACTTTTACTTGCATCAAGGGCGCTTGTTGTACGCTACAGGAGGAATGCATTTAGCGCGGCGCTGGCAGCGGCATGTCTCGACTTACTGCCCCCAAATTCAACTGACTCAATTAAATTTACCAGCCGAGCTTTTTACTAGACCTGCTTGGGAATATCAATTACTCGGCTTATTACTCAAACAACAACAAATCGGTCGCGAACATATTGCCCCAATAGTGCGCGATTGTGTTGTGGAAGTCCTATTTGACATGATGCAGACAGGGCAAGTCAATTATCAAAAATCAGAACAAGCCTTGCCTTTACAACTTCTTGCTTTAGAGTGGGAGCAAGTCTTCACCCCAGCCCAAAAACTATGGCAAGCTTGGCAATCGAGCAATCTAACTTCGCTTCTACCCAACTATGCCCCTCTAGTCAAACAGCCGGAAGCATTGCAACAACAAACTTCACCAGCTGTCTACCGTCAACTGACAGCAGTACTCGATGGCAAGCGATCGCTGCGCGAACTCGCAGTCTTGATGAAGCGTCAAGCTGCTGAAGTTGCTGTGTCTCTCTTACCCTACTTCCAATCCAAGATTGTCGAACTAGTCCAGCTCCCTGACTTACCAATACCGCACGCAGCCGCCGCCCAACCTGCAACACCACCGACATCAGCTGCACCTGCCACATCAACAGCAGCCAAATCACTCCTGATTGCTTGTATCGATGACAGCCCTCTCGTCTGCCAAACTATGGATCAAATGCTGTCCAATGCAGGCTATCAGGTGTTAACAATTCAAGATCCTCTACGAGCAATCTCAACTTTATTGACGCGCAAGCCAGATTTAATTTTCTTAGATCTGGTTATGCCCAACTTGAACGGATACGAAATTAGTTCGCGACTGCGTAAAATTGCAGCTTTCCGCGATACACCGATTGTCATTCTTAGTGGTAATGCGATCGACCGCGCCCAAGCGCAAGTAGCGGGAGTCTCGGATTACCTAGAAAAACCTGTACAAACAGAAAAGTTATTGCAAATGATTAGCAAATACATTTCTGTAGGAAGCTGAAGAGAAAAGTTGTAAGTCGTAAGTCGTAAGTCGTAAGTTGCAATTAATGACTTACTACACCCCACACCCCACACCCTTTCTTCACTGATAACTGATAACTGATAACTGATAACTGATAACTGATAACTGAGACTGGCATGAGATCCGCAGGTAGAGCAAAATGACAAAGATTCTGGTCATCGAAGACGAGCAGGCAGTTAGAGAAAATATTACCGAGCTATTAGCAACGGAGGGATACGAAATCGTTGCAGCAGAGAACGGTCACGTTGGTATTACCTGGGCTTGGGAACATAAACCCGATCTGATTTTGTGCGATGTGATGATGCCGGAATTAGACGGCTATGAAGTGTTGAAGTTGCTGCGCGAAGAACCAACTACAGCGCTGATGCCTTTCATTTTTCTCTCAGCCAAAGTAGATAAAACTCATTTGCGCCAAGGGATGGAATTAGGTGCTGATGATTACCTCACGAAACCGTTCTCAAAAAAAGATTTACTAGGGGCGATCGCCGCGCGGTTAAAAAAGCAAACAGCGATACGCCAACCGGAACTATCCCACGACGAACATCATGGCGATCGCGACAACGCAAATATTTTTGTTGCCGAGTTTCTTTCGCTCAAGTCAGCTCAAGTGACTGGCAGACTATCTGTCACCTGTACCTCAGGACATGAGTGGATTTTTTATCTGTACTCCGGTCGAGTTTTATATGCCACTGGTGGGGTGCATCCCATCCGTAGATGGCAGAGACATATAGTCACGTACTGTCCGCAAATTTCACTCAAGCAGATGAAGTTACCAACCGAGCTAGCTGGCTCAGCATGGGAGTATCAGGTGTTGGGTTTGTGGCTCAAGCAACAACAGATTAGCTCTAAGCAGGTGACGCAGATCTTACGCAGTAGCATTACGGAAGTACTCTTTGACATTCTACAGACTGGACAAGTCGTCAAGTACCAAGTTCAGGTCGGCAATCCTCTCGGATGGCAATTGTTATTAGTTGATGTCGAACAAGCCCTAGCGATCGCTTACCAACAGTTGCACAGCTGGCAGCACGCCAATTTGGGGCATATTTCTCCCAATAAAGCACCAACACTCAAACAGCCAGAATCACTGCAACAAAAGACCTCTGCTACAACTTACCGTCAATTGACTGCACTGCTGGATGGAAGGCGGACGCTACGCGATTTAGCCGTACTCATGAAGCGTCAAGTTTTAGAATTATCCTACACTTTATTACCCTACCTTCAGGACGATATGGTGGAACTGGCAGACATTCCCGATCTGCCTATGCCTACGGCTGAAGAGATTGTATTAGAACCACCAGTGACACCGATAGCACTGAAACCGACGATCGCGTGTATTGATGATAGTCCCTTGGTCTGCGAGGTAATGCGAAACATTATTACAGATGCGGGCTATCAGTTTTTAGACATTCAAGATCCCTTGCGAGCACTCGCGACTTTGTTAAGTCAAAAACCAGACATGATCTTTTTAGATCTCGTCATGCCAAAACTGAATGGTTATGAAATTTGCACGCGCATCCGCAAGATCAATGCGTTCCGCGACACGCCGATCGTCATTCTCAGCGGTAATTTGATCGATCGCGTGCGGGCGATGGTCGTAGGTGCATCCGACTGTCTGGACAAACCCGTGCAAGCTGATGCAGTCGTGAAATTGATTCACAAACACCTATCTGCATCGAGCCACTAACCTAAACCAACTTTTGCCGGAACTTTGACAAATTAGGGTGAAATAATTTCTTCAACTTCGTCTTCTGCTAAGTTCCAATCTTCAAAATATTCGTAAACTTCAGACAAACTTTCTAAACCATCAACCGCGCTTTCCAAAGCTTGAAAATAAGCTGCTGTAGCTTCTGCGGATTCTGTCGAAGTATTCCAGCTCAAAATTTCATCAGTTTTGGTTTGCAGCTTGGTAATCAAATGAAGTTGTTGAATCAGGATTTGCTCTAATCGGTCGTTCATAAATTCGATCTAACGCGAGCAGTGAATAGCAATTTCGATCTTACAAGTGTGGAATTAATACAAAGTTAAGAACAGGCAATCCCGAATATATTACTGATTTAGATATAGCCACTTTCAAAAAGTATATATAGTGGCAGGGGCGCACAACTGTACGCCCCTACGAGTGAAATGTATTGCAATTTTTGATGAGAAGTGCTATCGGTTTCTACACAGCTGCTAACTCAGGTGCGGGACGCTTGCTGTTACGAATGCCTGCGATCGCCTCAGCATAATCTTTAGCTTTAAACACTGCCGAACCAGCGACGATCGCATTTGCGCCTGCTTCTAGCACCTGCCAGGTGTTGCTACCTTTTAAGCCGCCATCAACCTCGATCCAAGGATCTAAACCGCGATCGTCACACATTTGGCGCAGTTTGCGGATTTTGGGAACGACAGATGGAATAAAGCTTTGACCGCCAAAGCCGGGGTTAACGCTCATGATTAGCACTAAATCGCAAAGTTCTAGCACGTACTCGATCAGTTCTAATGGTGTAGAAGGATTGAGGACGACCCCTGCTTGTTTCCCTAATTCTCGAATTTGACCGAGCGTGCGGTGGAGGTGAGGGGAAGCATTATGCTCGGCATGGACGGAGATAATATCAGCTCCGGCTTTGGCAAAATCTTCAACGTACTTTTCTGGCTCCACGATCATCAAGTGGACATCCAAAGGTTTTTGGGTCACTGGGCGAATCGCTTCGACAATCAGCGGACCAATTGTGATGTTAGGCACGAATCGACCGTCCATGACATCAACGTGAATCCAGTCAGCTCCAGCTTCGTCAACTGCTTTAATCTCAGCTCCCAGACGGCTAAAATCTGCTGATAGTATCGATGGAGCAATAACAGTTTGCTTTTTGGATGGCGTTTGGGTCATGGTTGGAGATTCTCCTGCTTCCTCTTTTGTCAGCATTTTAACAAAATGTTTAGTTTTCCCCCAAGTGTTATTTGAATTCGGAATTCGGAATAACGCTTCGCTTCGCCTTCGGCTGACGGAATTCGGAATTGCGACTGGGAGTAGTAGGGTGGGTAATGCCTACTCTACTTGAATTTGACGAACCGGCGATCGCCAGCCAGGAAAGCCGTACTTCACCCCTCAGCCTTTTACCGGATCGCCAACCTAGAATAAATAGAGTAGCATTCGTAAAGAATTGTAAGGTTTTCTCATGGCAGATCGGTTAATTCGTGCCACAGCCGCCGATGGGGGAATTCGCGCTGTCGGCGTTATCACCACCAAGCTGACTGAAGAGGCAAGAAAACGGCATGAACTGTCCTATGTGGCGACGGCAGCGCTAGGACGTACTATGTCTGCTGGGTTGTTACTTGCTTCCAGCATGAAACGCCCTGATTCGCGAGTCAATATTCGGGTCAAAGGTAATGGTCCGTTAGAGGGGATTCTAGTCGATGCAGGTTTAGACGGTACGGTAAGAGGTTACGTCGGCAATCCCGCGATCGAACTACCACCAAACGATCGCGGTAAATTGGATGTTGGCGGTGCTGTGGGTTCAGAGGGTTATCTCTACGTCGTGCGCGATGTTGGCTATGGCTATCCCTACTCCAGCACGGTAGAGCTAATATCGGGAGAGATTGGCGACGACTTGTCTCACTACCTAGCTACGTCAGAACAAACACCGTCAGCGTTAGTACTAGGGGTGTTTGTCGGCGCTACAGGAGTGACAGCAGCGGGAGGATTGCTGATTCAAGTTTTGCCCAAAGCAGCCCGTGATGAAGCCTTGGTACAAACATTAGAATCAAGAATTGCTCAGCTAGCAGGATTCACGCCCTTGCTCCAAGCTGGAAAGACCTTACCGCAAATCTTCGAGCAACTGTTAGGAGATATGAATCTGGAGATTTTTCCCGAATCTCAGTTAGTGCGCTTTCACTGTGGTTGTTCTTTCGATCGCGTTTTAGGAGCGCTGAAAATTCTAGGCGAGGCAGAATTGCAAGACATGATCGCCAAAGATGACGGAGCCGAAGCCACATGTCATTTTTGCGGACAAGTTTACAAAGCCAGCAGCAATCAGTTAGAGCAGTTGATTTTGGATTTACGGGCAGAGTCTTAATTTAGGGAGCGCACGAGCAGGGGGACAAGGGGGATAAGGGGGATAAGGGGGACAAGGGAGAGCACACGAGAAAAAAATTCTCCCTTGCGTCCTCCCACACTCTTCACATACCCCACACCCCACAACCTTTCTTCACTGATAACTGTCAACCGTCAACCGTCAACCAATGACGAATGACAAATGACAAATGACCAATATAGGATGACAATGAATGTGCTTAGCAGGCAAAATCAAGCATAGTACTTAAGATATTGGGTGCGAGCAATGAGCGATCGGAGTATACCAGAGGATTGGTCTGTGAGTCAGCCGCCAGCAAAGGGGGACAATAGCGATCGGTCTCATATCCAACATCCTGTAGACTCCGCTTCTCAATATCCAACGGATCGCGATCTGTCTCAATACCTGTCCCAGCAAAGGCACAATTCAGAAGTCATGCCACAATCACCATCGAACTCGTCACAATCTGGTAGCGTTTCCCCTTCATCAGCTACAGACGGTAAGTTGTGGTCTAGCGTACCTCCATCGGGAGAGCCGCCTAGTGTCGGACGCAAGCGGTGGTGGAAAAACTGGATGCTTTGGGCAGCTCTGGCAGCGTTGGGGGCTAATGGAGTGGCGATCGTCGCCATGACGATGTTATTTAAGTTACCATCTGCACCTAATTGTCCGGCAATTTTTTGGCCTCTGGCTTCAGGGACGGTGCGGTTGCATTGCGCTCAAGTCGCAGCGGCGAAACGAACTGTACCAGATTTAATGGCAGCGATCGCCTTAGTAAAGCCTTTACCACAAAATCATCCTTTAAGTCAAGAAATCGAACGGGGTCTAGCAGAGTGGTCGCAAGATTTGCTTGCCTTAGCGGAGGAAAAGTTTCAAGCCGGACAGCTATCGGAAGCGATCGCGATCGCCTCTGATATTCCGTCAGATATCTCTACAGCTACCACTGTCCCAACACAAATTGAAAAATGGAAATCGATTTGGGCGGAAGCGGAAAAAATTTATGCTGAAGCTGAGTCTCAGATTCCGAAAGAAAACTGGTATCGGGCTTCGATGGCAGCAGTACGTTTGCTCAATGTCGGTAACAACTATTGGGCAAATACGAAATACGAAGAATTAAAATATGCGATCGCCACCGCCAGAGAAGATGGCGGGAGATTGGGAAAAATTCAAAACTTAGTCAATCGAGGCAGAGCTGATGATTTTCTGGCTGCCATACAGCAGATTCAAGCAATTGAAGCAGGTAGCTATTTCTATCAGAAAGCTCAAGCAATGATTCCCGAGATCGGGCGCAAAATGCTCGACTTGGCTCAGGAAACTTTAGATAAAAGAGATGTAGACAAAGCTGTTGAAGTTGCCAGTCAAATTCCCGCTGTTGCCAAATTAGAAACAGAAGTTCAAGACTTTATTGTCCTCGCAGAGGCGCATCGGAGCGCTTTCGTCGGCACTGTCTCTAGCATAGAAGCGGCAATTGCCGAAGCGCAAAAAATTGGTCTAGACCGTCCTCTTTACTATAAAGCCCAAGATACGATCGCCCGTTGGCAACTAGAAATTGAAGACGTGCAGCATCTAGCCAAAGCGCGTAATCTGGCTCAACCAGGGGCAGTTACCGATTTAAATGCAGCGATCGCTGAAGCTTTGATGATTCCAGACTCGAATCCCCGTGCTGCTGAAGCCAAGCGAGAAATTGACGGCTGGCGGCGACGGATACAAACATTTGAAGACCAACCTTACCTCAACCGTGCCGACGAGTTAGTTGTTGAGGGCGATGTTGTCGCTTTACAAGCAGCAGTTGATGAAGCGAGTAAAATTAGTGCAGGACGCGCGCTTTATGGCGAAGCCCGTAAGCGAATTCGCAACTGGACGCGCCAGATCCAAACGATTGAAGACCAGCCTTTCTTAGACCAAGCGCGAGACTTGGCAAATAACGGCAATTTACCAGCGGCGATCGCTGCTGCTGGACAAATTGGTGCGGGACGGGCGCTACATGAAACCGCGCAGGCAGAAGTCAAGGAATGGCAAACTCAACTTCAAGCGGAACAGGATTGGCGCGAAGCCCAGCAAGTTGCTTTGCAGAATACCCCTGATGCGTTGGCTCAAGCAATTCGGCTGGCGGATCGGGTTCCTAACAGCAATTCTTTACGATTGGACGTGAATCCAGCAATTAATGACTGGGGCGATCGCTTGTTGCGATTAGCACAAGACCAAGGGACGTATAATCCGCAAGCAGGGATCGATATAGCCCGCAAAATTCCGCGCAGCAGCAGTGCCTACGGAGCCGCTCAAGCTCAGATCGGCGAGTGGCAGAGGATTTTGAACCCTCCTCCCCCCGAACCGCTTCCCAGCCTCGATAACACCGCACCGAGTCCGAATCTGGAGAATTCGGAACCGAATGTAGATTCTAATAATTAGTGCCATGACTGCATCTAGTAACGGCATAGTCACAACTCCTCACTATCTGGCTTCCCAAGCGGGTTTAGAGATACTTCAGCAAGGGGGAAATGCCGTAGATGCTGCGATCGCTGCTGCTGCTACGCTAACAGTAGTTTATCCCCATATGAATAGTTTGGGCGGTGATAATTTTTGGTTAATTTACAATGCCAAAGAGCGAGAATTAAAAGGCTTGAATGCTAGCGGTCGAGCGGGAGAAAAGGCAACAATTGATTTTTATCAGTCTCAAGGTTATGACAGAATTCCTTTTAGAGGTTATTTAGCTGCAAATACCGTACCTGGAGCAGTATCCGGCTGGGATTTAGCATATAAATACGCTCAAGTAACCATAAATAATTCTTTGCCTTGGCAGCAACTTTTTGCTTCTGCAATTAAGTTTTCTGAAGCTGGTTTTCCCATATCTCAAAATCAAGAACGCTGGACTCAAATAAGTATTGATGAGAACAACGAAGAATTTTTTAATTTACAAAAATTTTCTAATTTTCGTCAAATCTATCTAAAGTCTGATGGAACAATTTACCCAACAGGTGAAATATTTAAACAACCGGACTTAGCTAAAAGTTTAGCAGCGATCGCCTTTCAAGGCGCAGCCGAGTTTTATCAAGGAGAAATCGCCAGAAAGATAGTTGCAGATTTACAGGAGAATGGAGGAATCTTAACTCTGCAAGATTTTGCGGAACATACTGCTAACTGGGTAGAACCAATTTCAGTTAATTATCGCGATTATATCGCTTATAACTTGCCGCCCAACACTCAAGGAATTGCCTCTTTATCGATTTTAAATATCTTAAATAATTTTGATTTACGCAAATTTGGAGAAGGAACGGCAGACTACTATCATTTGATTGTAGAAGCAACCAAACAAGCATTTAGCGATCGCGATAAATATGTGAGCGATCCTGACTTTGTAAATATTCCTTTAGACTGGCTATTATCTTCAGAACGCGGCAAAGAACTTGCAGCAAAGATTAACTTGCAGCAAGCCGCTAACCAAGTACAACCTCTCGATCCAAAAGGCGATACAATTTGGCTGGGAGTTGTAGATAAAGATGGTAACGCTGTCTCTTTAATTCAAAGTATTTACTACGAATTTGGTTCGGGTATAGTTGCAGGCGATACGGGGATTTTATTACAAAATCGAGGGTGTTTTTTCTCCTTAGATCCGCAACATGTAAATTGTTTGCAACCTAAAAAACGTACTTTTCACACGTTAAACCCTGCCATGTTATTTCAAAACGGCAAACCGTATTTAGTCTACGGTACGATGGGAGGAGAAGGACAACCTCAAACTCAAGCTGCGATCGCAACTCGAATTGTCGATTTTGGTTTTAATGTAGAAGATGCAATTTCAGCACCGCGATGGTTGCAAGGACGTACTTGGGGAGTTGCTACCAACGAACTTAAAATTGAAGGCAGAGTTTCAGCAGATATTGTTCGAGAATTAAGCGATCGCGGTCACTCTGTTAAAGTTGTAGAAGATTATACAGATGTGATGGGACATGCTGGCGCGATTTTAATCGACTCTGAAACTAATATGAGATACGGTGCTGCCGATCCGAGAAGTGATGGTGCTGCTGTCGGGTATTAATAAGTTGCTTGCAAGCGGCTAATCAAGTAATCTTTGGCAGAAATAGAAGGATATATTGCTACTCGATCCGTACAACAACCAGGAAGACAAGTAACCTCAGTATCATCATTAGGATGACAGAAAAAAGCTATTGAATAACGCGATCGCCTGACTCTTTCATCTAAGGGAATCGCTACCCGATGTTTGGTAGAACAAAATACGTGATTCGTCCATCGTTGCATTAAATCTCCAGTATTAATAATTATTGTTTCAGGGATTGCTGAAGCTGCAATCCATACTCCATCTTTGGTTTGTATTTCTAATCCACCAATATCATCTTGAAATAACAAAGTAATACTACCATAATCAGAATGTTCTCCCGCTCGTACTTGTCCTCGTTTTGGAGGTTGTTGTAGTGGCGGGTAGTGTAGTAATCTCAAAGTATGAGCTTGCTCGTGATGATTGGCAATAAAAAAGTCTTCTGGAAGTTGTAAAGCCAACGCAAAAGATTGTAAAACTGTATCTGTGACTTGTACGCAAGCTTTCCAGAAATCTAATACACAATTGCAAAATTCAGCACTAAATTCTAAATTTTGAGTTAGAGAGTTTAAATTTAAATTTAAAGCTTCTTTTAAATCTCCTGGCAGACTCGGATCGAGACGTTCTCTTTCTATACCTACATAACCACTGTTATGAGTTTCATCTAACCATGCTATTCGAGCTTTTGCTTCAGACGAAAGATTGAAAAATTGCTGAGAATGTAAGAATAATTGTTGAATTAAATTAGTAGAAATACCGGGGTTTTTGATATATAAAAATCCAATTTCATGACAAGCTTGATAAACGCGATCGACAACAGCTTGTCTTTGTGAGCGATCGCCACTTCTAAACGCTTGTAAATCAATAACTGGAATGAATTTCTGATTATTGGTCGCCAATTCGCTTTGCTTAGACATAGATAGAAACTCGTATTTAAATTTCACGCTGTCAGCAATTCTTTTTCTTAAACAACTTTTGATTTGCCGAGCAGCTACTTTGCGTTTTTGCGTCTTTGCGTGACCTTATTACGCAGTGTTTGGTAGCGAAGGAAAGCTAGAGAAGCCTTTTAATTGTTCATTTTGCTGGAGCATAGAATTGGTAGTTAGTATCAATTAACAATAGATGCAGCGATCGCACCCTCAGCCTCCAACATTGCAGCCACCTGTAAAATTTTCCCCTCATTGTAAGGTGCGGCAATCAATTGTACCCCCAAAGGTAAACCATCCGGGCGCGCAACTGGTACGGATAATACAGGTAAACCGATAAAAGATAGCGGCTGAGTAAACAACCCTAAATGGGGACGAACTAAAATTTCCCGTCCATCTAACTGAATCGTTTGTTGCCCAATGAATGGTGCAACACAGGGTGTTGTAGGAGCTAGAATCAGATCGACGTGTTGAAAAATTGCCCGGACGCGATCGCGAAACCAGCTTCTAAATCTCTGCGCTTGCAGATACCAACTCGCAGGAATCATCGCCCCAGCCAAAAAGCGATCGCGGGTAGCCGGATCGAAGTCTTCAAGACGCGATCGCAAGTTCGTTAAATGCAAATTTGCCCCTTCACAAGCTGTAATTATAAAAGCCGCTGCCCTAGCACGGTGCGCTTCTGGGATGGTGACGTATTGCGTCGCACCTAAAGCTTGGGCAACTCGTTCCACCGCAGCTAACGCTTCCGGTTCTGCACCTGTCCGAAAATAATCTTCAGCAATGGCAATGCGTAACCCATCAATATTGTATGCAGACTTACCGTTATTTTCCGCAGATACGAGATTTTGTGTTTCTTCAGGAGGGCGTTGCGTGCAAACCGGATCGCGACTGTCCCATCCTTGCAGCACGTCAAAGGCGATCGCCGCATCTCGTACAGAACGGGTAAACGTGCCAATGTGGTCGAAACTACTAGCGAATAAAAACGCTCCTGCCCGCGACAATCTCCCATACGTGGGTTTAAGTCCGTAGACACCGCATAAAGCCGCAGGGACGCGAATAGAACCGTTGGTATCGGAACCCAGCGTCAGGGGAACCATTCCCCCAGCTACCGCCGCCGCCGAGCCTCCAGAAGAACCGCCTGCAATGCGATTTGTATCATGGGGGTTGTGGGTTGCACCGTAGTGAGAATTTTCCGTGACAAAACCGTAGGCGTATTCATCCATATTGAGCGCCCCAACTAAAATTGCTCCGGCTTGTTTCAGTCTGGCGATCGCCGTAGCATCTTGGCTAGCGGGAGGATTGTCAGCATTGATTTTCGAGCCAGCTAGGGTCGTTATCCCAGCAATATCAAATAAATTTTTGACCGCAAAGGGAACGCCAGCTAGAACGCCTGGATCTTGCCCAGAGGCGATCGTCCTGTCGATCTTCGCTGCATCTGCTAAAGCTGTTTCAGTTGTAACGGTGGTGAAACAATTCAGTGCTGGATTCCGTGCGGTAATTCTGTCGAGGGTGGCGATCGCCACTTCTGTTGCGCTTACCTGTTGCGCGCGCACGGCTGTTGCTATGGTTACGGCATCAGCAAGGTTTAAATTCATGCTTTCATCTTAAAGCAGGTTAATCTGACGCGATCGCGCTTGTTCGAGCTGCACACGTTAATGACTACCTTTCTCAATTACCTCCATCTATAGACTTGTTTAGATAGTTGACTGGGTTAAAAATTTATTCATAAACCTTTACAAAGTTTAGTAAAATGATTTGTAAGCAATAAGTATTTATTCTTATCGTCATGATGACGGAACAATTTCCCTGGCTAACTGCGATTGTCCTGCTACCCCTTGTAGCTTCCCTACTTATCCCCGTACTGCCTGATAAAGACGGTAAGCGCGTGCGGTGGTATGCCTTAGGCGTGGCGATCGCGGACTTGATTCTGATGTGCTACGTTTTTTGGCAACACTACGATGCAGGCATCGCAACTTTTCAATTAGCGGAAAAGTATGCCTGGGTTCCCCAATTGGGTATAAATTGGGCTGTCTCAGTTGATGGTTTATCTGTCCCGCTCGTACTGCTAGCAGGATTGGTGACGACTCTTTCAATATTTGCGGCGTGGCAAGTCGATCGCAAGCCCCGCTTATTCTATTTCCTGATGCTGGTGCTGTATTCCGCCCAGATTGGGGTGTTTGTCGCCCAAGATATCTTGCTGCTATTCATTATGTGGGAGATCGAGCTAGTCCCCGTTTACCTGCTCGTCTCGATTTGGGGTGGACCGAAACGACGCTACGCAGCGACAAAGTTTCTCCTCTATACCGCACTGGCTTCTATATTTATTCTCGTTGCAGGGCTAGCGTTGGGTTTCTACGGTGGCAACCCTACCTTCGATATGGCAGCTCTGGCTGTGAAAAACTATCCGCTAGCGCTAGAATTGCCGATTTACGCCGGATTGCTAATTGCTTTTGGCGTGAAGCTAGCGATTTTTCCCATGCATACCTGGTTACCTGATGCCCACGGTGAAGCATCTGCTCCCGTATCAATGGTTTTAGCGGGCGTGCTGTTGAAAATGGGCGGATACGGGTTGATTCGCTTGAATTTGGAAATGTTACCTCACGCACACATTTACTTTGCCCCAGTGCTGGCAACTGTAGGCGTGGTTAATATTATTTACGGTGCGTTGGCTTCTTTTGCTCAGTCCAACATGAAGCGCCGTCTTGCCTATTCGTCCATTTCTCACATGGGATTCGTACTACTAGGTATTGCCTCTTTTACGGATGTTGGCATCAGCGGCGCACTCCTGCAAATGCTGTCTCACGGTTTGATTGCGGCAGTTCTGTTCTTCCTCGCAGGCGTAACATACGATCGCACTCATACATTATCAATGGAAGAAATGGGCGGGATTGCTCAGGTCATGCCTAAAGTCTTCGCTTTGTTTACCATAGGGGCAATGGCATCGCTGGCACTTCCTGGAATGAGCGGCTTTGTCAGCGAGATCTCGGTCTTTGTAGGTGTGACTACCAGCGATATTTACAGCTCAACCTTCCGCACGGTGACGGTATTTTTAGCCGCTGTGGGACTGATGCTCACTCCAGTCTATTTACTTTCGATGCTGCGTCAGGTATTCTACGGTTCTGGTATAGCTCCCGCGTGCGTTTTAACGAGTACTCAATTGCGGACGGATTACCAGGATAGTCAGGAAGCAGTTTGTTTCGGGACTGACTGCGTGTTACCTGGAGAGGCAAGATTTGGCGATGCTAGACCGCGTGAAGTGTTCATTGCTGTCTCGTTCCTGGTGCTAATTATCGGTATCGGGTTATATCCCAAGCTGGCGACGCAGATGTACGATGTCAAGACGGTTGCGGTTAACGCTCAGATCCGCGAATCTTACGTCCAAATTGCTCAGAGCAATCCTCGCATCTATGCTAGCGGCTTCTTGGCTCCTCGGATCGATAAACCCGAACTCGCCACTGTGCCGACGGGTGTTTTAAAGTGATTTGATTTTGTACTCCTGTTTATAAGCGATCGCTGGTGAGGCGATCGCTTTTTCATGTTTTAATTGGGAGTCGGGAGTCGGGGAAGCGTAGGGAGCAACTACCAACTACCAACTACCAACTACCCATTACCATCTGCAATCAACCCGTAAACAGGGATTTGACTGCTGACTGAACTGAGTTTTTAGCATCTTTCAGTGTCTCAGTGATGGGATGCTGTTCGTGTAAGAAGATTCTGGCGCAGTTGCGTCCCGGCATTCCTGAGATGGAGCCGCCTGGATGGGTTCCTGCTCCTGTGAGATATAATCCCTGAATTGGTGTTTTATAGTTAGCTATTTCTGGTAGGGGACGGAAGCAAAGCATTTGTTCTAAGGTCATGTCTATGTGGTAGTAGTTGCCTTTATAGGTTCCTAGACGTTCTGCTAATTCGGCTGGGCTTTCGACGTGGCGGGCAATAATTGAGTGCTTGAGATTGGGTGAATATTGGGCTAGCTTATCGAGGACGCGATCGGCTACTTTATGTTTAAGCACGTCCGTCCATCCCGTACCTTTTAAGCCTGTACCTTCTGCACCAGCAATTTGATAGGGGGCAAAAAATTCAATCCAAAGTGTATGTTTGCCTTGGGGAGCCATTGAAGGGTCGAGTCCTGTGGGCATGACTACATACATTGAAGGGTCTGCATCGGGAATTTTGCCTAGAGTAATTTCGCTATGGGCTTGTTCTACATGGTTGACGGAATCGGCAATTAAGACCGAACCCATGAGATACTCGTCTCGGTGGTCGTGGTTTTCAAAGCGCAGGGGTTCGGATAAAGCGCAGTCGATTTTGAGAATTGTTTCGTTGTTATTGACAATTCGACGATCGAGTCTCTCGCGTAAGTTAGGATCGGCGCTATCGATATCGTTAGCATCCATTAGTTGCAGAAATAGCCGTTTGGCATCAATGCTAGAGATGACACCTTTATGGGCGCGATATTCTTTGCTACCGCGAACTCGCACGCCCACAGCGCGATCGCCATCGACTAAAATTTGTTCTACACTTTGTTCTGTAAGGATTACGCCACCTAAAGTTTTGACTAACTTAACTAATGCTTCGGTTAGCGCTCCCGTACCACCACGCGGACGCGCCATTCCTGGTTCGTGACGCAACACAGCCATCATTGCTCCAAATGACATGGCTTTTTGAGAGGGAGGCGAACTTAATTCTGCTGAGAGTCTGGCGAGGGGTGCTTTGACAAATTCAGCGTCAAAATATTCGTTAATATTATCTACCGGGCTGCTAAATAGGGTACGTAGAAGGTCTAAAGTTTCGTTGGGACCCCCCAGGACTGAAAATAACTGTTGCAGGTTTTTCAAGTCGTAGTTACCGGAGATATCAATTAAAGATTTGGGTGGAGCGTTAAAAAATGGTGCGATACCACGCACGAAGCGCAGCCAAAAGTCTGCATATTCAGCATATTTTTCGGCATCGCGTTGGCTAAAACGGGCAATTTCTGCACAAGTCTTTTCTACCGATTTATGGGCGAGAAAATATTTGCCGTCGGGATGGGGACAAAAGGCAACGGGGTCGCAAGTTAAGTATTCTAAACCGTATTTTTCTAGTTCTAATTCCTGAATCACCGAACCGAGAAAAATAAATAGGTGATTAATCGCACAGGGGTTAAACTTGAATCCAGGTGCTTCTTGGGGCATGAGTTCTTCTGTAGTGGCTCCACCCCCTGGAATCGGTTGTTTTTCTAAGAGCAAAACGCTATAGCCTGCTTTAAGTAAGTAAGCCGCACAGACTAGTCCGTTGTGACCAGCACCAATAATAACAACATCGTAAGCTTGCATGGAAGAGAATTTGGAAACACACTATCTTCTTCGATGCTAGAGAGCGGTTAACAATTCTCAATCTCTCAACGGTTATACCTTACGCATATTTTGACTGTTCGGATCGAAACCACGGGAAAAGCGGGTGCTGTTGTCGTAACAAGCACCACTTAAGTTAGCTCCGTACAGTTTGGCATAGTTGAGTCTAGCTTTACGTAAATTTGCTTCAGTTAGTTTTGCACCGCAGAGGTTTGTGCGCGTCAGGTTAGCGTTAATCAGGTTTGCGCCAGTTAAGTTGGCTCCCCACAATTTCGCTTTGGCTAAATTTGCTCCTTCTAAGTTGGCTCCCCACAGGTTGACTCCTACCAGGTAAGCGTTGATTAGCTTGACGTTGGCTAAGTCAGCTTGAGTAAAGTCTCTTTCTCCTGCTGCATAGCGTTTCAGCAGTTCTTCAGCATTCATATTTCTTTACAGTTATAGGCGATCGCATCCTATTTCCATCTTGCCTTATAACCAAAATTGGCGATCGCCTTCTAGCAAACCTGGATAAATGCCTTGCAACCGTCGATAAGCCATGCGGTCGGAGCCAAAAAGCGGTATTGGTAAGCGCGGCTCGTTCAGCGAACCATGATGTAGTAAGGTAAGTTTCAAAGTCGCCTCTACTAAACTTTCTAACGATACCTGATGTCCTGCTTCATGAATTCTCAAGCGTAGAGGTAGAGGCAAACCGATTTTTGCCGAATTCAGTTCTGTCGTGACTAAAATAACTTCCCGCGCCGATAAACGCAGTGCTAATCCTGGCGTTGGTGCTTTAATAACTTCTGCTTCCCAGTTGTAGAGCCGAGGAATACCAGACTTATAACACTCGACCAGAATAAATTCGGAACCAATCGCTTTCGCTCGTTCTTTTAAATGTTGCACTTCATCACCACAAAAGCGTCCATCACGGTAAATTAGTACGACTTTACCTCTCAGTTGAGCTGCGGGAAGAAAGCTTTCTAAAATTCTTTGGGGAATTTCTTCCCCTTCAATTAAAGCATCTTCTAATCGATAGCGAATAAATTCTCCTTTACGACCGTATAGACGCACGCTAGCGCAAGCATTCATAGTTCCAGAACCTCTCTTCTTGGCGCTTCTGGAAATATCTAATCCGATGAAATAGTCGGCAATTCCTAATGGTTCAGCTAACACAAAAGGCAAGTTCCCCAACTTGGCTAAAATGCCTGGAATTACCTGATTCAATAAATATTTAGCTTCGACGCTTCTTAAAGTATCTTCATAAATCACTTGACTGGCAATTCCGCGTCTGAGCAAGCGCGAGTAAATCCAAGAATATAGGCTACCTCCTTCTGTATTATCGCTGTGGCGATCGCTAGTTGGTAAAAATGTCAAAACTATATCGGGATGATTTACCATCAATTCATCGACAGCTTCTTCAGCTTGTGCTCTAGCTTCAACTCCAGGTAAATTATCTACTAATAATGCCTTTTTGTTTTCAATCGGCAGAAGGGTTTCAAAGCCGTAGCGTTTGAGCCTTTGTTGTGTTTCTTGCAGAAATGAATTTACTGGATAATCGCAAAGTTTCAATGCAGCAATACGAATTGGTCTTGATAAATCGCTAAAATCTTCATGACGACGATACACGCCACCTTTGGATAAACCAGATAAAATTTGACTTTGAACTCCAATCTGATTTTTTCCAAACACCAGTTTTGTTTCTGATAGTTTAACTGATGGAGAGAAGAATAATTCAGGATATCTGCGGCTATTTATACTAATCTTTAGTTGAAATCCATAAGTAGCTAAAGTTTGTCCGGCTTCTTTTTTGTACAAAGCTAAGAATTCTTTTCGTTCTACATAGGGGATTTTAGTTGCAGACAGTAATTTTCCATAATCTACATCGAATTTCTTAGCAGTCTCTGCTGTTACGCAAGGACGTAAAGCTGCCATTGCATAGTAAAAAGGTTGTTGATTTTTACCAAACTGTACGGCAACAACTGGCTGTTCTTTCGGCGCTTCTATCAATGCTTGTTTGCTAATCGCACCCGTTGCATCCTCAAGCAATTTCTCTTTATGTTCGGCGATAGTACCTACAATGCCAGTTATTGTAGCAAAACTATTACGTTCGATATCTCGCACTTTTAAACCAATTAAAAGTTGCTCTAGATTCTGCCGATAGGGATGATTATTGTAAAATTCTTCTAGATTCCTTTGGTAGACGAAACTACTATGGACGGTAATCGTTAAAGCTGGCTGAAGCCGCGCTTGAATTTCAATCGTTTCTGCCCAAAAATCAATTTCTCTTTTGACTTCTACTTGATTTACTGATACTACAACTGGAGATGAAAAACGGCAATTTATTTTTAAAACTCTTACTGCTAACTGTGAAAGAATCTCCGGTGAAATCTGTGGCTGGTTTACCCATTGTATTGCATAAGTGCGATCGCCAATCTCTTTTTTTAACTCTTCACTAATTTCTAGCAGTTTCTCTCGCCACTGTTCTTGACTTGGCATTTGTCGAGCAGGTTTGGCTAAAACCCAGAAAAATTTATTGTGCCAAATAACAACTGCATCAGGAAACTTTTGACTGAATCGCCAACTAAAGCTATTACCCGTTTTTCGGTCGATCTCTGGAGTTAATCGAAAACAAATAGAATTTTTCGGAGCGATATCTATAAGTGAAATTTCACTTAGAAAAGTTGGAGTTGAAGCAACTGGAAGAGATTCTTGAACAACATTATTCATGCAGCCGCCTCAGATATGGCAAATTTACAAATAGAATTAAAAGTACAATAGCGGCAACTTATGCCTGGATTAGGTGGATAAATTCGATGGAAATCATCAAATTGCTGGCGATAGCGATATAAATCTTTTTGATGTCGTTGAGAAAGCGAAGATAATTCTATTTGAAACGATTTGAGTATGCTAGATGAGGCAGTAATTCGCTCTGATTGTTGACAATTCTCTAGGTTATAAAATGAAGCAACAGCTTTTTGCTGCGGGTAGATATAGCTAGCGGCTAGTAAATAAATATACGCTTGTCGGCGATCGAAGTCAGATTTTCCAGTTTTAAAGTCTACTATATGAAGCGTTCCATCTTCTTCTTGTAAAACGCAGTCCATCGCGGCATATAGGTTAAATGTGTTATTTCCTTGCTGGATTACAATTGGTTCTGGAAACCCCTCATCGCCTCGACTGAGTTTAATAATTTCCTTACCAGCTAGAAACGGATTGTTCTGATAATTTTCCAGAATTTCAATAACTTTTGTTCTAACTGAATCTATTTCTTGACTCAATTGCAAAACTTCTGATATTTGAGCGATCGCATTTTTTTCAGATGCGATTAAAGAGGTTTGATAAAACTCATAAATTCCCCTTTGTGCCAAAATACCGATTCGTTGATGTATGTTATCTCTTTGTAGTAGTTCTGTAACTTGCGGTTCCCACTTTCTTGCTTTGGTGAAACCCCTTTTCATATCGCAGTGTAGATGCTCTAAACCGACTGCTGGCGAAAATAAAGACAGCAAATTATAACTAGCAAATTCCCAAATTTTTGGCATAGCTTAACTCCTCATATTGCAGTGAATAAGAGACACACCTTTATATACCTGAAATGCTGTATACTGAAAAAAATTGATTGTTATGACCATATTGACCATTTTAATCAACTTTGTCAAGATATATATGTAAGGGAAGAAAAAAATGAGTCAAAGTTTTGGTAAAGTTATTCGTCAAGCTCGTAAGGCAAGGGAATTTAGCCAGCGTGAGTTAGCCAAGTTAATTGGGGTAGATTACACTTACCTATCGAAACTAGAAAATGACCATGCTGGCTATCCTCCTAGCGAAGATGTGATTCATAAACTATCTTTGCATTTGGACTTACCAGAAGCAGAACTGAGACATCTAGCTGGTCGCATTACACCAGATGATACAAAAGTTTTTGAAGAACTAGTTAGAAAGTACAAACAAATGCCTGTCTTATTACGCCGAATGCGAGACGAGCCTGAATTTGCTCAGAAATTATTGAAAGATACAACCAACCGAGATTAGGAGAAATTAAATTGAAGGTTATCAAGCCTTATCAGTCTATATCCAAAAAAGAAATCGAGCATCGAGCATTGGATGTACTTCAGCGCGTGCAAGCAAAGCGTAAACGTCCTTTAAAGTTTCCGCTTGATGCGGGACACATGGCTGAATCTCTTGGTTTGGATATGGATTGCGGCGAAATAGCACCGGATGAACAAGGTGCGATCGCGGCTATGATTTTACCTACAGAACGTAAAATTATAATGAATGAAAGTAGTCTAAATTTGCCTAAAGGATTTGAAGAATCTTCAATTGCTCACGAAATTGGACATTGGGAACTTCACATTGACAAAAATGCAATTTCTAAATTTGTAGAACTCCAAGATTCTGGTGTGGAAACCGCTGTTGAGCCTTTTCTCTGCCGTAGTGTTAACGCGCAGCAAGGAATTGAAAAGCAAGCACAGTATTTTGCTAGTTGCTTGTTAATGCCTCAATTTAAGATAGAAGACGTAAAGCGGGGACGCGATTTAACTAAATGGAAACATCTTTATGCGATGAAAGATGAGCTTGGTGTCACAATTTCTAATTTGACACATCGCCTACAAGACCTTGGTTTGATTTATATTCCCAAAGATTCCAAGCAAATTTATCTTGGTAAAGCTGGATCGTAATTTATTTACATTTATTAAAGAGCAAATTTACTCTTGCCTATACTAAATTAAAGAGTATCCTCCTTTTAGGAGCAGTTTATGAATGAGACTGCACTTACTTTACCCTCTCCCCTCAAACTACACATGGAATTGACAGACGAGCAATTCTTCCAATTGTGTCAGCACAACCGTGACTTGCAATTTGAACGCACAGCCAAAGGGGAAATATTGATTATGCCGCCAACTGGGGGAGAAACAGGCAACCGTAACTTTGAAGTTACCGTACAGTTAGGAATTTGGAACAAACAGAGTAATTTAGGTAAAGGTTTTGACTCTTCCACTGGTTTTAAACTTCCGAATGGAGCTAATCGCTCTCCTGATGCTGCCTGGGTAAGACTAGAACGCTGGGAGGCTTTAACCACCGAACAACGAGAAAAATTCGTTCCTTTATGTCCCGATTTTGTAGTTGAGTTACTTTCTCCTAGTGATTCTTTAAAAGAAACTCAAGCAAAAATGCAGGAGTACATCGACAATGGTACTAGGCTGGGTTGGTTAATTATTCGGAAAACTCAGCGAGTGGAAATTTATCGTCCTAATCGGGATGTAGAAGTAGTAGAAAACCCTACAACCTTGTCGGGAGAGGATATTTTGCTAGGATTTGTACTAGATCTTAGAACAATTATCTCATAAGTTGCTACTGACCATACATCATCATGTCACATATTTAACTTGCACGATTGAATGCAGTTAAAATACTTAGCTAATATCAGTATTAGAGGTTTTGACTTTTAACTTTTAACTTTTGACTTGCTTAGTCTTGTTTAACCCAAATAGCCAATCCGCCGCCACGACCGCGAGCCGCGATATAATCTTCAGTGACTAAGAAAAAGGCAAAAAAGGGTAGTTTAGAAATAGGTTGTTCTTCAAAACTTCCCAATTTTTTACCACTATTAAATTTTCCCTGATAAACTGTACGATTAAATAAACACAGTTGCATCTGGGTGAAGTCAAAAGCAAGTAAATTTTTCTTACCTAAATACCGCGCTGGACCTGTAAGCTTAAATAGTAACGAACCGAATTGGATTTGATTGCTAATTTCTAGGTATTCTCTTGCATGAAAAGAAATCTGCGCTGGCGCAATTTGAGGAATGTAAAAGCCATTTCCTTGAGCTATACCATTCTTCAGTTTGGCGTTACGTGGTGCTGTAAAGTAAAGCCGCCAGTCGCCTAGAAGAGATTCGAGGGGGTATACCAGGCGTTGCTGTTTGGCTGCTCTTTCCGCTTGTAATAGGGCGCTAACAACCACTTTAGCAGCAGGGCGACGATCGCTTGCCACTTTTGACAGTATCTCAATATAATCGGGTACAGTTGTAGAGAGTTCACCTATCATATATTTTAAGCTCAGCTCTATTAGCTTGAATATCGTTTTCTGCAATTTAATAAATTATATCAATGTTTATGAAAAATATTAAAATTAAGCGATCGCAAATGAAAATAAAATTCTACCAGCAGGTTCAAATATTGAAGGCTTGTCTATTATTGACAGCTCTTGGAATTTCGCTCGATATTTCTCATAGTAGAGCAAAGGCTAATAATTTATCTGGTAATTTAACTGTAGAAATTAACGGTTTTAGAAATCGTGAAGGGCAGGCTTGCGTCAGTTTATTTGCCAGCAGTCAAGGTTTTCCCAATAATAGAAAAAACGTCGTACAGCGTCAGTGTAATAAGATTACTTCTGTTCCCCTAACATTAAATTTTAGGAATCTCAAAGCTGGAAATTACGCTGTTGCCATCATTCACGATACTAATGGAGATGGGACGCTCAATCGTAACGATATAGGAATGCCAATTGAAGGATATGGATTTTCGAGAAATCCAGAAATTCGTACAGCCGCACCTAAATTTAATGATGCAGCTGTTTTAATTGCTGGTCCAAATACAAATGTGCAGGTTCAGTTGCTCTATCTAGATTAAGACGTTTAAATTTCAGGAATAGACAAGCCACGACAAATTTTCTTTGCCAATCGATTTGGTATTTCTGTATGTCTTGGTACTGCTTCTACTTGTCCAGTTTGAGGATTATGCCATAAGGAATGAGCAGCTCCTTCTCGTTTCAGATAGCAGCCATACTGCTGAAGATGTCTTAGTAAGCCTCCGCGTTTCATTCTACTGTAATGACTTCACGAATAGCACTCTCAGATACACCTTCTAAAGCATCTTCTCTGCGATCTACTAAAATCAAACTGATAGCTTCGGCTAAACTTTTTTTACACTCTTCAATTGTGCGACCTTGACCGTTAGCACCAGGAATCTCTAAGCAGTATCCTACAAACCAGTTTTCATCTTGCTCGATAATTGCAGTAAATTCATTGTGCATAGACTTCTCTGCTGACTGTCAAAAAAATCAACAATAGCTGAATAATTAAGCGTTCGAGCGGCTATACAATAGCAGCGACTCGTTCTAACAATCCCTGAAACAATTTCAAGCCGTCCGTACCACCTAAAATTGGATCGGCAGCGCGTTCGGGATGGGGCATCATGCCCAAAACATTACCCTGACGGTTACAAATTCCAGCAATGTTATTAACTGAGCCGTTAGGATTGTCGCCTGCATAGCGAAATAGGACTTGATTATTTGCCTCAATTTCCTCTAAAGTCCGTTTATCAGCATAAAATCGCCCTTCTCCGTGCGCAATCGGGACAGTTATAACTTCCCCTACTGAGTAGGCTTGCGTCCAGGGTAAATCGGTACGCTCTACTTTTAACTCCACGCGATCGCAAATGAAATGTAAATCGCGATTTCGGACTAAAGCACCAGGTAACAAACCCGCTTCAGTCAAAATCTGAAACCCATTGCAAATTCCCAACACGAATTTACCTTGTTGAGCGCGATCGACCACTTGCTGCATCACGGGAGAAAACCTGGCGATCGCACCACAACGCAGATAATCGCCGTAGCTGAAACCACCAGGGACAATGACAACATCGATATCTGTTAAATCGGTGTCTTCATGCCAAACCATGCGCGTTGGCTGTTGAAGGATGTCGCGAGTCACGTAGGCAACATCGCGATCGCAGTTCGAGCCAGGAAAAACTACAATCCCAAACTTCACATTGACGCTCCCATCTCTACAGCAACTTCTTTCAAATCGAAGCGGTAATTTTCAATCGTCGGATTAGCCAAGAGGCGATTGCACATCCGATCCAATTGTTCTGTGGCTGTTTTTTCATCTACTGCCGTCAGATGCAACTCGATATACTTGCCAATTCTGACATGCTCTACGTTATCGTAACCCATATGACTCAAACCAGACTGAACGGCTGTGCCTGCTGGGTCGAGGACAGAGGGTCGCAGGGTGACATAGATGCGAGCTAAATACTTTCGTAACACTTGACTTGATTCCCAATCCCACAAAGGCTATAATAACTCCTTCTGGAGACAGCTTGACGGAATAAACAGTATTCGCTTTGAGCTAGTTTAGAAAGCAAGAGAAGTGCGACCGCCTCTTCAGTCATCAAACTCAGATACTGTCTATGAAAGCCGAGAAAGCTGAACGTACTCGCAGTCAAGAACGAATCCTGCATTTACTCAAAAACTCAAATAAGTCTATATCTGCCCAAGATATTTACGTAGAACTTCGCAATCGCAATCAAAGCATCGGTCTAGCCACAGTCTATCGCGCTTTAGAAGCATTGAAACTCGAAGGAGTCGTGCAAGTCAGAACGCTAGCCTCTGGCGAATCTCTCTACAGTTGCGTCCAGCAAGATAAACATCACCTGACTTGCCTGCAATGTGGCAAATCGATTCCGATCCATCAATGTCCCGTCCACGAGTTAGAAACCCAGCTGAATAAATCGCACAAATTCAAAATTTTCTATCACACTTTAGAATTTTTCGGCTTGTGCGATCGGTGTCAGGCTGAGGCATTGCAAGAGAGCTGAGGAGGCTGAGGGAAACAAGAGCTGAGGAAGAGCAAGACAATGCTAGTCACTAGCCACCAGCCACTAGCCACTCACTGGTCACCGATCGCCGATCATAGAACGCATACCCTCGATCGTCCCAGGAATGCTGCGGGGGTCCATGAACATAACTTTGCTGCTGTCGCTGCTGCCGATTTGCTTACCCATGTCTAGATAATGTTGGGCGATTAAAAATTGTAAAGCTTCGGCAGCGTGTGGTTCTGTTTGCAAAATTTTGGCAATAATTTGTAACGCCTCGGAAGTGGCTTGTGCTTGCAAAATTTGTTGTTGGCGTTCGGCTTGCGCCTGCATAATAATCGTCTTTTGTTGCGCCTCGGCTTGCAGAATTGTGGCTTTTTGTTGGGCTTCAGCTTCGAGTACCTGCGCTTCCGCTTTTCCTTTGGCGCTGTTAACTGCCGATTCGCGATCGCCCTCTGAAGTCAAAATCGATGCCCGTTTGCGGCGTTCTGCTGCCATTTGCAGTTCCATCGACTCTTGCACCGCCTTGGAGGGAATAATATCGCGCAATTCCACTCGCGTTACTTTTACGCCCCAAGGATCGGTAGCAATATCTAAATCCTGTAGCAAAATTTCGTTGATTTGGGTTCGCGCAGTAAAGGTTTGATCCAACTCTAGTTGTCCCATTTCCGCCCGAATTTGTGTCAGTACCAAATTCACCATTGCCGATTGGAGATTTTCTACCTTGTACCAGGCTTTTTCCATATCGACAATCCGCCAGTAAACCACAGCATCGACTTCAATGCCTACGTTGTCGCGGGTGATGCATTTTTGGGGTGGAATATCTAAAACTTTTTCCCGAATTGTTTCGCGAAAGACAATGCGATCGAGTACGGGAACGACAATATTTAGACCTGGTTGCAGTTTTTTGTGGTAACTACCAAATCTCTCTACCAAAGCTTCATTGCCTTGATTGATGATTTTGACGGAGCTAGCTAGGGTAGAACCACCACCCAATGCTAGTACTATAAGTAAAAATAATTGTTCCATAGAAGTGAGTTGTGAGTAGTGAGTAGTAGGGGCGCACTGCTGTGCGCCCGTACAAAAATTTAGATAGCGCGCCCGTACAGCAGTATTAGTCTTAATGATGAATTAGGCTTTCTGGCATCACGATTAACGTAGTCCCCTCTCGACTGACGACATAAACTTTTTGTTGTGGAAGTATGCTGAGCTTTTCGTCAGCACATTTTGCCCGCCAAGAATTCCCTTCGTATAACACCCGTCCCTCTTTCCCCGCAGTAATTTCGGTTAGAGTCTCCGCTACTGTAGCATCTCGAATTTTAGAGTGTCGCTGAGGCACTGAGATTAAGCGTCGTGACAGCAAGACACAAGCTGTGGATAAGGCAAGCCATACGACGACTTGCAAGCCTAGATGAGGCAAAATTGGCACTGCTATGGCGACGACAACGGCACTAACTCCCATTGCGAAGCATACAAAGGCTGTAGGTAGCACGAGTTCGATCGCACAAAGAGCGATCCCGAGAAGCAACCACAACCAGACAAGATTAATTGACATTTTTTAGATTTTGCGCTGTCTATCTTAAGTTTTACTCTTTTCTACTCCTAACCGTCACTTAGAAGTCGTAAGTCGGGAGAGTGGCTAGTGGCTAGTGGCTAGTGGGTAGTAAATAGGGTGTGGGGTGTGGGGTGTGGGGATTTTGGATATTGAATTGATTTTCCCCTCTGCTCCTCTGCACCTGAAGCTCCCTGCTCCCTGCTCCCTGCTCCCTCATAACTGATAACTGACAACTGAAACGTAGGGGACGATCTTATGCAAAGATAAAAGATTGTGACAAGTAAGCACTGATACAGAGGACGAGCAGTGGTGCAAGTCTGTGGAGAGGAAACAGTAGGTTCAAAGGTTATGAAAGTTGGCGATCGCGTTCGTGTTAAAGAATCCGTTATCGTATACCATCACCCAGAACACCGCAACCAACCCTTCGACATTAAAGGTTTGGAAGGAGATGTGTTGGGTATTGTTAATGAGTGGCATGGCAGACCTGTAAGTGCCAACTTACCTGTTTACGTGCAGTTTAGTAAAAAGTTCAAAGCACATTTACGGGAGAATGAAGTCGAACCCATATCGTAGAAAAGCACCAAATTGGTGCTTTTCTACAAATAATGGCTGCGGCGAAACCAACTTTTGAATGTTGAGTTCGCCCTGCATTTGTGGCAATTCTTGCCAATGTCTCGCTCTGACAGTGTTTGCGTTTTAAACGCTCGTGACTCCTCAGCTATTACCCATTCCTCTTTCAAAAATCAAAACAGCTATTCTTAAAAGGTTTTGGCTTTCCTGATAGGGCTGAGTTAGCAGCTTGTTCGGCAGCCTTGGCTAAAGCTGCTGCAACTTGTTCGGCGCGGTGACGAGTCAAAGACCAAATTAGCGGAGATAGCCAGCCATCTAGAGTAACAGAATAAGAGACGCAGGTACCGCAAACGGTAGATTCGACTTTATAGGTAATGTGTTCTTCCACTCCTGGGATGGCAAGCACGCGCACGCGCAATAATTCTCTAGGACATACGCTTTCCACAAAGATCCGAATTGGGAAGGGTCCCATCCGGGTGACGGCTTCAAAAATTAATCCCGGCTTCGGAACTAAGCCGTAGGGTACATTAGTTTTGGTCAGTAACGGATGCCATGAAACGTCTGCTAAGTCAACTACCTTTTGCCATAATTCATCTACCGAAGCCGAACTAATTTGTCTGTAAGTACGTACTAAAGAACACTGAACGCGACGACCCTTGCGCTGAATCAATTTTGATATATAGCGTCGCATTTTCTGATTCCTCCTTTTGCCTGTTGAGCTTAGCAGGCATTCTGACTTCGGCGGCAACCAAGGCAAGTATTAATGATGATTATTTTGGGCAAACTTTCTCTAGAATACTCAATTAGAGTTTAGTATTTCACTGAAGATTTTCGCTTCGCTGTATTATGGGGTGTTAATTTGAGGGACAATATGTTCAGTGGTCTATTATCTGGATTGACTCAACGGATGATCTTAAGTCATTTGCAATTGGTGCGATCGCGGTTTGAAATATGACTCGATTGTGACTGAGTAATGTAAAGCATTTTTAAGTTTTGCCAGTTAAATATTGCTTTCCCTGCTCAAAGCTTTCAGACTTACACAAAATTGTAGATGTTCCTTGCCACAAAATAAAAATTTAACAGAATTTTATTGAGAACATGACGACTGCTTCTACAGCCCAACCAACTTCCTCCCAATCCTTACCCCCAACTGATGCGAAAGAACGAGTCAGCCAGTGGATGAAACAATTACAAGATAAGATTTGTCAAGCTCTCGAATCAGCGGATGGTGCGGGTAAATTTCAGCAAGACGAGTGGGAACGAGAAGAAGGCGGCGGCGGGCGATCGCGCGTGATGCGTGAAGGTAATGTATTAGAACAAGGAGGAGTCAATTTCTCCGAGGTATGGGGTTCTCATTTACCGCCGTCGATTTTAACCCAACGCCCAGAGGCAGCAGGACATAAATTTTACGCCACGGGTACTTCAATGGTGTTACATCCCCGTAACCCTTACATACCAACAGTTCACCTAAATTATCGCTATTTTGAGGCTGGTCCCGTTTGGTGGTTTGGTGGTGGGATAGATTTAACCCCCTATTACCCATTTGCTGAAGACGCAGCCCATTTCCACAAAACACTGAAGCAAGCTTGCGATAACCATCATCCAGAATACTACCCAGTCTTTAAGCGCTGGTGTGACGAGTATTTCTATTTGAAACACCGTCAAGAGACTCGCGGTGTCGGCGGAATCTTTTTTGATTACCAAGATGGTAGGGAGGGACAACTGTATCGCGGACCTCATTCTGATAGTCCGGCGGCTGTTTATAGCAACCAACTGGGTAATCAACCCTCTCGTAGCTGGGAAGAAATCTTTGCTTTCGTGTGCGACTGCGGCGAGGCGTTTTTACCATCCTACTTACCGATTATCGATCGCCGTCAGAATATAGAATATGGCGATCGCGAACGCAATTTCCAACTCTATCGACGCGGACGTTACGTGGAATTTAACTTAGTTTACGACCGAGGCACGATTTTCGGGTTACAGACCAACGGACGCACGGAATCAATTTTGATGTCTCTCCCTCCCTTGGTGCGCTGGGAATACGGTTACACGCCAGAACCCAACACTCCCGAAGCCGAATTGTACGAAACTTTCCTCAAACCCCAAGATTGGGCAAATTGGAAACCCTAAGCTAGCATCCTTTGTAGAGACGTTGTGTGTAACGTCTCTATAACTCATCAGAATTGTATGAGTAGAAAGTTATGTCTGAGTCATTACAATACATCACTAATCAAGAGGGCAAACAAGTCGGCGTACTACTGGATATGGAAACGTACCGTAGACTAGTTTCTCTTCCATCTGATGCAGAAATTCTATCAGGATTAAGTGTAGATGAACTACGCGCCTTAGCAGATAGTATGCTAGCTCCTGCTGCTCAAACTCAACTAAGTGAATTACTGGCTCGAAATGCCGAAAACCAGCTTTGTACAGATGAAATAGCAGTTCTAGAGCGTTTGTTGACGCAGGTTGACCAGCTTAATATTCTCAAAACAAGAGCTAGATATACTCTCAATTTACAGCACCAGTCAGACATAGCGTGAGTACATCCTTAAAACAAGAGCTAAGTAAACTCTAGATGTACAGTACCAGTCAGACAACGTGAGTGTATATATTTCTGTTAAATTGCAGCAACAAATTCGTAACCGTTTTAGAAATTGCTGTGCTTATTGCCTAACATCTGAATTTCTAAATGTCACAACATTTGAGTTTGAACATATTACTCCCCGCTCGGCTGGTGGAGCCACTATTTTTGAAAATCTTTGCTTGGCTTGTCCTTCCTGTAATCGCTACAAAGCTGTTCGACAAACAGCCGTAGAGCCACTCACTCAGAAAGAAGTCACACTATTTCATCCTCAATGTCAATCGTGGACAGAGCATTTTGCATGGAGTGATGATGCAACAGAAATTATTGGACTCACATCCATAGGTAGAGCAACTATTATTGCTTTGAAAATGAACCGTCCTCAGTTAATTCGTGTCCGCAGGATGTGGGTAAAAATGGGCGAACACCCGCCAAGATTTGAATAACAAGTGCTAGATAGGAAGTATCGATGTTCTATACCAAAGCTGAACTATTTCTTCCATATCTTCTGAGTGGTAGGTTCGAATTTTTAACATCTGGCATTCCACTGCAAAGCTACTACAGCTTTTTGAAACGATATGCGCCCATAATCGCGCCCCACTTAGCCGCACCTGTATTCATATCTATGCCTTTGTCGTAACTCAAAAACTCTTCGGGAGTGGCTTCAAAACCAAGATTGACTTGTTGAGTATTGCCTTGATAGGTGAAACAGCACTTTGCATTTGGTGGGATTGCGGCTTTGAAGTGATAGCTATTGGAACCTAGTTGTTGCCAAGTTACGACTAATAAACAACCAGGTAATAACTCAAAATCGTCAGCAGTAAATTGTTGTAACCTGTTAGGATTTGCCCCAGCACCGCGCACGGCAGTAAAGTCTTTAGGTATGTAGTACTGTACTTGAATTTGTCCATCCTCACGCGCCTGCATTCGCATCAATCGCGGACGATAGGGTTTATCTAGATACAAAGCATTGGCTTGTTCGGCAAAAAGGGTAATGCTGTCTTCTTGAAATAGGGGGACGGGTTTTTGCCACAGCCGTAAGTGGACGAACCAGGCAGGGTCGGCGATCGCCTGGGCTTTATTCTCAAATTCACCCGTCATATAATCGGCGAGGGCAATTAGTTCTAGTGTCATAACCGATCGAAAAAATTCAAAACTATTGAAAACAAACGATAGATCGAGGATTTGAGACTAGACTCACTCCTCGCCCCTCGCTCCTCTCTCCTCACAATTAAAGTATTCCTGCTCCAAAATCGACATAACGATTTGAGAGGCATACTTATCTTGCTGCTTCACGACTTCTCTGAGCAATCCTTCCTCGCGAAAACCTACCGATTGATATACGTGTCTGGCGCGGTGGTTGTCCTCAAACACATCTAACCAGAACCGATGAGCTTTGTATTCCGTAAAAACCCAATCTAACAGCAAACGTAGTGCCTGCTTACCATAGCCTTGCCCTGGTTTTGCCATAACGATGCGGACTAAACAAATATTGCTATGAGGTGATGTAAGACCAGATAAAATTGCATACCCGATCGCCGCTTCAGTTTCATCATTTTGGAAGATGAAATATTGACAATCTTGTGAATCAAGATATTGCTGGTGTTGCTCTCGACTAGAGGAAAAAATAAAGTTTTGAAATTCTGCTCTAGTTTCCTGAGCCAGAAAAAAGTCAATATCTTCAGGACGTGCAGTTCGCGATCGCATTGTTCAGTTATCAGGGAGCAGGGAGCAGGGAGTAGGGAGCAGAGAGCAGGAGGAACAGAGCTTCAGGTGCTTCAGATACAGAGGAGAACGATCTCCAATTCCGATTTCCGAATTCCGATTCTCGACTTCCGATTCTCATAGTAAATCCTTGAGACCGATCGGTTTGACCTTGGCAAAAGTTACGATCAAGCGAGACAATAATCTAATAAGTCTTCCCGCTATGTTTAATTGTGAATAACCTGCGTACTGTCTCCGATACCAAGCGAAATTTCTACAATCAACACACCCGCCCGATCAACACGATCTATCGGCGGGTGGTAGAAGAACTAATGGTAGAAATGCATTTACTCTCAGTCAATGCTGATTTTCGCTATGACCCCATCTACGCTCTAGGTGTCGTTACGGCATTTGAGCGGTTTATGCAGGGCTACCAGCCAGAACGGGATAAAGAACCGATCTTTGAGGCGCTGTGTCAGTCTATCGAAGATAATCCCCAAAGATATCGCCAAGATGCCGATCGTTTGCGTCAATTACTGCAAAACGTATCGGCGCAACAACTATTTGACTGGATCGAGGGTAAGGCTTCCCTGCAAGGCGCAGAGGATCTGCAAGCACAAATGCAGGCGATCGCCCAGAACTCCAAGTTCAAATACAGTCGCCTATTTGCGATTGGTGTCTTTACCCTGTTAGAACTAGCAGATGCGGAACTTGTCAAAGATGAGAAGCAGCGAGTGGAAGCGCTCAAGCAAGTAGCAACGGCTTTGCACGTACCAGAAGATAAACTTAACAAAGATCTGGAGCTATACCGCTCTAACCTCGATAAAATCGAGCAAGCGCTGATTACAATGGCAGATATCCTTTCAGCCGATCGCCGCAAGCGCCAACAACGCTTACAAGAAAAAGAAGCTGGCGTTGCTACTACCAACGGTGACAGTGGTTCTGCTTCTGGCTCGTCCCAAGATAAGACTCCCTCTGGTTCATAGTCATGTAGTACAAACATCTGTAGGGGCGCACAGCTGTGCGCCCCTACAAATCAAATACGCAAACAGATTTTATCTTAGTAAGCCGGAGTCACAAAAGCATAGATCAGATGGCTGACAACGGAAAGCGCCAGCGCCCCCAGTAGAACGCTCCAAATTCCGGCTCGGAGGCGAAAACCTTGGACTACAGAAGCTGCAATACCAAGGGCGATCGCCGAAATAGCAAAGGTGACAAATCCCGATAATAAACCAAACGTGAGCAAATTAGGGATAAAAAATAGCGCTCTTAAAATTGGATTCACAACAGCAGCGACTACCCCTAGTACAGCTGCCGAAAGATATGCTTTAGCAGGGCTATCGACTTCCACGCCCACTGGAAGTTTGCTGACAATCAACAGGCTGGAAGCACTCACTAACCAAGCAATTAATAAGTCGATTAGCATACCTACAACTCCTTGAGTTTTAGACTGAGAATAACTCACTTATAAGAGTAGGCTAGCGAATCAGACGACTAGAATTCATCTATAAATTGACAGAAAACAAGCTACACCCTGCTGCTTTTCTATCTCCTTCGTTGTCATGTTGAGAAATTGTCTTTGTACTGCTTGGAGTTCATGGCGACTGGGGTGCAATCGGCGCAGTAGAATTCAGGCGAGGGTCGGTGTTAGGATTAATCGGAGCTAAGGGTGTAAGGTCTGGCGATGACAGATTAGAACCAGATGGTAGATCGGGGGAGCCGGGAGTGGTAGCTAAAGCAACGCGATCGCCTCCAATTTGCCGCATGATATCTAATAGCTGAATCACATCGTTGTAGCTCGACGACCGCGAAGCATTTAAAATAATTGTCCCGAGGGGATTAGCTTGAGTGTAAGCTTTGAGCGTTTGGGTCAGCTTATCTATTTGTACTGGCTCTTTCTCGACATAAAGCTGTCCGTCTTTGAGAGTTACAATCAACCGCGATTGGAACATTGGCGCTGTACCAGTACTCGCCTTGGGTAACTGAATTTCAATCGCCTGCTGGCGTGTGAATTGCAGTGCTGCTAAGAGGAAAAAAGTCAAAATGCAAAAAATGACATCAATGAGAGGAATAATTTGAACTTGAACTTCTTCAATTGGTGAGTGAAGGTTGATTTTCATAACATTGCTAGCTTTAACAGCAGAAAATTACGACACGAATTACTCTTGCTTTTGACTTTTGACTTTTCACTTTTGACTTCCTAGACTTCTGGTGCAGCAGAATCTTCTCGCTGACTGGGAGATTGAGGCGGAACGCTGTAACCAGGATTTATGTTTGTTTGCGGATTTATTGGTGGTTCGGGATTAACAGTCCTTTTATTAGCTAAGTCGAAGCTAAAACGCCGATCGGAACCGCGTCCAGGGATAACTTCTGGTGTTGTCATGGCAGCAGCAGGAGGAGCGGTCGGAGAATCTTGCAGGTTAACCCAATACTGACGGTATAGTAATTCTAATTCGCTACCTGCACGGCGAAATACTTTAATTTGATTGACAGCAAATCCTTGAAATAAGCGGTAAAAAACCAAACTGACGATCGCCACAATCAATCCTGTTGCCGTACTGATCAAAGATTCACCAATACCTGTAGTCACGCCAGCAGAAGAAGCCGAACTGATTTGTCCTAAAGTAATCGAACCCAACGATTGAATCAGTCCCAGTACTGTTCCCAACAATCCTAGCAGGGGCGAAAGCGCGATCGCTGCTTCTAAAATCTTCTCCCCTTGACGCATAGAGGCAATTTCATCTTCTGCGGTTGACTCTAGTGCCAGCCGAAATACTTCCGGATCGGGTGTAGACAAACGTAACGGTGCGTATAAGAACCTACCCGCAGGTTGATAGGAAAATTTTCTGGCTAATTCCGTAGCACTTTGCCAATTTTGTTGAGCTGCGTCTAGAACGCGCTCGACAATTTCCCGTTCTTGAGAAAAAATCTTAAACCAAAACCCCAGCCGCTCGACGATCACGCTCAAAGCTAAAATAGACAGTGCTAGCAGAGGCCACATGGCGGGTCCGCCTTTGCGGAAAATATCTATAACATCCACTGTTGTTTCATTCCTCCTTTGATTCTTTCGGCACAGCATACCACTGGATCGGATTGCTGCCCACTGATAAGCAATTTAATTTTAAGCGTCTTAGCTGTTCATCTCGTGTTTTGTCACCCATCGCGAGAGCGAAAAGATCGCGATCGCTTTATCGTATCTTCCCAACTTTTGAACGACGGTTTTTCCCACCTCTATAAGCTAAGTTATTTGTCAAGATAAAAGAGAGCTGGAGGTACATAAATGAACTTTTCAATCCAATCTGTTTACGGCTGGTATCGTAACACTCTACGCAATCCTAAATACCGTTGGTGGATAATTCTCGGTACGGCATTGTATTTCCTGATGCCATTTGACATTGCTCCCGACTTCTTGCCGATTGTAGGACAATTGGATGATGTCTTTTTATTGACGCTATTGGTATCAGAAGTTTCCCAAATGGCGATCGAAGGCTACAAAACCCGTAAAGGGAAAAGCACGGCTAACGCCACCGATACCACTGGTAGTACAGTCGATGTAGATGCGGTATCTGTAAAGTAACAGTAACAAAAATTTAATATAATCTAACCATTTGTCCTTCCTCTGTCGTACCTGACGGCTCTTTGGGGAAGGATATATTTTTGCTTGTTTAAAAAAGAAATATGCGCTCGCCAAAGCCGAACATTAGCTTGATACCATAAAAAGAAAAACTTTCTATAAAGCTTTCTATGCAGGAGTTTTGGCACAATTTTTTTGGTTCGAGTTCATTTATCCCCCACGGACATTGTTATCTTTGGCAACCAGGGTTAGTTTGGCTGCACATCTTATCTGATGCGTGTATCGCATTTGCCTATTATTCAATTCCATTTACATTAGTTTATTTCGTCCAAAAGCGAAAAGACTTGCCATTTAACTGGATTTTTTGGCTATTTGGGGCTTTTATTATCGCTTGCGGCACGACTCACCTAATGGAGATCTGGACTTTATGGCATCCTACCTATTGGCTCTCAGGCACGCTGAAAGCTGTCACGGCTTTAATTTCTCTCTATACAGCTCTAGAGCTAATGCCATTAGTGCCGCAGCTACTGGCTCTACCCAGCCCCGCACAGCTAGAAGTAGCAAACCAAGAATTACGCAGTCAAATTCTCGAACGAGAACGCGCAGAATCACAAATTCGAGTTTTAAACGCCCAACTCGAACAACGAGTCACAGAGCGAACGGCAGAACTAGAAATAGCAAATAAATTAAAAGATGAATTGCTCGTCCGCGCTCAAACAGCACGGGCTGAGGCTGAAACAGCAAACCGGATGAAGGACAATTTTCTTGCCATCATTTCTCACGAGTTACGCACGCCCCTCAATCCGATTCTCGGTTGGTGCAATTTGCTGATGAGCCGCAAATTCGATCGAAGTCGCATTGATAGCGCGATCGCCACGATCGATCGCAACGCTAGGCTCCAGGTACAACTCATTGACGATTTGCTAGATGTCTCCTCAATTTTGCAGGGCAAATTAAGCTTGAATGTCTCTCCAGTCAATTTAGCTTCCGTTATTACAGCAGCATTAGAAACTGTCCGTCTAGCAGCTGAAGCAAAATCAATTCAAATGGTAACTCGGCTTGATGCGAATGTAGAAATCGAAGGCGATCCGACACGCTTGCAGCAAGTCATGTGGAATTTACTGTCTAACGCCATTAAGTTTACACCTCAGGGAGGACGGGTAGAAATTTCGCTGCAACGAGTGGAAGAGGAAGCAACTACCAATTCAAAATTCAAACTTCAAAATTCAAAATTAGATCGCGCACCACGCACTAAATATGCCCAAATTCAAGTTATTGACACGGGAAAAGGTATTAGTGCCGATTTTATTCCTTACATATTCGATTACTTTCGACAGGAAAGCAGTGCCACAACCAGAAAGTTCGGTGGGCTGGGATTGGGATTGGCGATCGTGCGTAATATTGTCGAAATGCATGGTGGTAACGTCGCGGTAGCTAGTCTTGGTGAAGGACGGGGTTCTACATTTACTGTAAAAATTCCGCTGCTAGGAAAAACTGAGGAAACTGCCACGCCTGTAGCAGTTACAAGAGAATTCCCGGTTCTCGACTCCACTGTAACAGCGTACTGCCGATCGCCCCTATCGGCTCCCCTCACTGGCGTGCAGGTTTTAGTTGTAGACGACGATGCTGATTCGCGAGATTTTATGACCTTTGTGTTGGAAGATGCCGGGGCTACTGTCACCGCAGTTAGCTCAGCTGTTGCGGCTTTAGAAGTGTTGACATCACAGCTCGATATCTTAATCAGCGATATTGGAATGCCTGATATGGATGGTTATATGCTGATGCAGCAAATTAGAGCTTTGTCACTAGGGCAAGGAGGCAAGATTCCAGCAATCGCGCTAACTGCCTACGCGGGAGAGTGCGATCGGCAAAAAGCGTTATCAGCAGGCTTTCAAAAGCATATTGCTAAACCCATCGAACCAGAGCAATTGATAGAAACTGTTACCCTTGCACTCCAGGGAGTAAATTCTATGAACAGAGTATAGTTATGCACGATCGCGATCGAGTGTGCTTGGTAAACAAAACTTCACTTTACAGGGCGAACGATGGGACTCGAACCCACGAGTGGAGGAACCACAATCCTCTGCCTTAACCACTTGGCTACGCTCGCCATTGTATATACCAGTATACTATCTTATCAGCTATTTCTCAATATCGATCGGTACTGGAACCGAGCTAACCTACATTCAGTCCAGCAACAGAGTCAACAGTAACGTAATATAGGCAGCATGAAGCGATCGACAAGTATTAGTTATATAGGATTAGTAGTTCTTGGCGGGCTGGGCGTAGTAATGGCATTGACTAATCCCGATCGCTCTGCCTACGAGATTTATGCTGGCAAACGGTTAGGAACTTACATCAAGGATGAAGTTTGCCCGCAAGCGCCGAACATATTCGGTCTGGCTTTGCAGCAAAACTGTAGTGACTTAGTTGATTCTAGTTCTCCTGTCATCCAACGTATTGTAGCTAACAACACCAAGCGCCAAAACTTTCTTTTATTTAGCATCTATACTACCGATCTTGCCGTTGGTGGCGTAATTCCGTCATATCGTTTTCAAACGGTTGGTGCAATGCAAAACTTTTTTACCTACTCTGCCCAGAAGCAGTAGTTAATCAAAAGTCAAAAGTCGTAGGGGCGGGTTTTGACCGCAAAATTACGGGTTTTGGCTGTCAATCTACTTGCTAAACTCGCCCGTACAAAAGTCACAGAAAAATCATAACTTTACGATCGCCGAGAATTGAAACTTCAATCCCCAATTCTATTCATGGGATACGACTTACGACTTACGACTTACGACTTACGACTTATAAAAACTCTTTCCTCAGATGCACTCGCCACTTTGGTTGCTGGGTTTACACTGAATCTTAGTGGTTGTGACACCAGTAATTTTTAGCCTGTAATCATGGCGATCGCAGATTTAAAAAAACTAAATCGAATCTCAGCACTGAGAAAGCAAAGTTTTTTTCAGGAAGAGCGATCGCGAATTGTGAAAAATTGAGAGAGGAGAATTCGCATGTTTTTTCATAAAAAAGAACCAATTCACGTTGTCAACATTAAAGAACCAAATCCTCGCTTTGCTCAACTTTTGCTAGAACAATTTGGTGGTGCAACAGGCGAACTTTCTGCGGCTCTACAATACTGGGTACAGTCTTTTCATGTAGAAAACGCAGGTATTCGCGATATGCTACAAGATATTGCGATCGAAGAGTTCGGTCACTTGGAAATGGTGGGCAAAATGATTGAAGCTCACACTAAAAATGTAGACCAAACCGATGCATATAAAAGTACTTTGTTTGCCGTGCGTGGGATGGGACCTCACTTTTTAGATAGCCAGGGGAATGCTTGGACGGCTAGTTATCTCAATGAAGGTGGCGATGTCGTGCGCGACTTGCGGGCTAATATTGCTGCGGAAGCTGGAGCAAGACAAACCTACGAAGAATTAATTAAGCTGTCAACTGATGAGGGGACAAAAAATGCTTTAGTGCATTTGCTAACACGGGAAATTTCCCATACGCAGATGTTCATGAAAGCTTTGGATTCTATGGGCAAGCTGACCGAACCGTTCTTTGGTAATATTCAGCCAGACGAAACGGTTGATATCTACTACAATCTATCTACCAACGGTACGCAAGACGAACGCGGTCCTTGGAACTCGGAACCAACATTCCGCTATATTGCCGACCCCGTGAATGAAGTGACTCAAAGCTAAGAATAGAAGTTAGAGAAAACGTTAGGTTCTGTAACTTCTAGTTTGGTTATTTAATCAAGAGCAGATAAGTTAGTGGATTGGAAATCTACTAACTTTTTTTATGGCAATACTTAATAACGGTTATTGGTCATTGGTCATTGGTCATTGGTCGAACAATAAGGATGCTAGACATGTTCTGTTGCATGTCTTAAGACTCAAATAGAAGTGCTATATTTGTAGAACTGTAAAAATGCACAAACTAGATATGGTAAGTAAGTTAGAGAGCGATCGCGATGCAAACAAGCAGAGATCGAAATCTATGGCGATCGGTTCGTAGCTGAAATAATAGCAGCAATTGATACAGAAAAACTTATCTGAAAGTCATTTGCTAGATAAATCACACAATTGAGTCACTATCAAATTCTCAAACTGTCAAATTCCTAATTATCGATGCAATCCGCCTATCTACTGGTATCTCACGGCAGTCGAGATCCGCGCCCGCAAGTGGCGATGGAACGCTTGGCATGGCTTTTGCAAGGGAGCAGAGAGCAGGGAGCAGGGAGCAGGGAAGCAGAGGAGCAGAGGAAGCAGAGGAGACTAGGGGCAGAGGAGAGATCGAGAGCAATTCTAGCCACTAGCCACTCACTCGACTCCCGACTCCCGACTCCCGACTCCCTATCCCTTCTAATAGGTACTGCTTGTTTAGAGCTAGGTCAGAAGCCACTGCACCAGCAGATTGCAGAGTTTAGCGATCGCGCCTTATCTTACGGATATCAGCAAGTGCAGATCGTGCCGCTGTTTCTCTTGCCGGGAGTCCATGTCATGGAAGATATTCCAGCGGAAGTGGAGCAGGCGCGACAAATCTTGAAATCAAAGGTAAAGCTGGAATTACGTCCTCATTTAGGTTTCCATGCTGGCTTAGCAAGGCTGTTGAAACAGCAGCTAGACCGGACGCAGGCAGAGCAAACAATCTTGCTAGCACATGGGAGTCGGCGCGCTGGTTCTGAGTACCCTGTAGAAGCGATCGCCCAACAAATAAGTGCTGTAACGGCATATTGGTCAGTTGCTCCTAGTTTAGATCAACGGGTGCAAGAATTGGCACTCGCAGGATGGCGACGAATTGCGATCGTCCCGTACTTCTTGTTTGCTGGAGGTATTACCGATGCGATCGCGGAAGTTGTAGGACAATTGCAACAACAATTTCCCGCGATCGAGTTTTGTCTGATGCAGCCACTAGGGGCAACTCAGGAATTAGCCGATCTGATTTGGGATCTGATCGAGACCTAGATTTATTGACATATCAACTGCCAAAACGCCAAGGAAGAGAATGAACGAGTTTGTGGGTAAGGTCTACTTAGTGGGTGCGGGTCCAGGCGACCCTGGTTTATTTACACTCAAAGGTAAGGCATTGTTGGAATGTGCCGATGTTGTGGTTTACGATGCCCTCGTAAGTCCGGCAATTCTAGGCATGATTAACCCCTTGGCAGAAAAAATCAATGCAGGAAAGCGGCGGGGAAAGCATTCGTTGGTACAGGAAGATACGACCCAGTTATTGATCGAAAAAGCGCGAGACAACGCAGTGGTGGTGCGGTTAAAAGGGGGCGATCCATTTATCTTCGGGCGTGGCGGCGAAGAGATGGAAGATTTGGTAGCGGCTGGGGTGTCAGTGGAAGTCATACCTGGTATTACTTCCGGTATTGCAGCTCCAGCTTATGCAGGTATCCCATTAACCCACAGAGATTATAGTTCTTCAGTCACGTTTGTTACGGGTCACGAAGCAGCAGGAAAGTATCGTCCCAAAGTCAATTGGGCAGCTGTAGCCCAAGGTTCGGAGACGATCGCAATTTATATGGGAGTCCACAATTTACCCTACATAGTCAAGCAGCTATGCGAGGCAGGGTTAAGTGCAGATACACCAGTAGCTCTAGTACGTTGGGGAACTCGACCGGAACAAGAGGAATTGATCGGCACATTAGAGACAATTGTGGCGCAAGTAGAAACTACTGGTTTTAGCGCCCCCGCGATCGCCGTTATCGGTAAAGTCGTCAACTTGCATAGTCTATTAGCAGGCTGTCGCCCTGTTTTGGTGACAAGCTAAGGACTACTTCTCTCGCACCACACTCTTTCCCTACTCCCTACTCCCTACTCCCTACTCCCTAAAAGTAGAATAATCTTGCCATGCTTGCATGAGATTGCCTTGCATCAGAGCAGCAATTCCATGTAAGGCGTGTAATTCTGGGATGTTGGAGTTGAGTGCTAGAGCAGGTTTGAGGGCAGTTTGGGCGGCGGCTCCATTCCAGTTATATAAATGGACAAAGGCAAGGTAGGCATAGGCATAGGGGTTTTGCGAGTCTAGCTGCGTCACTCGTTCCAGCGCCGCGATCGCACCTTTTACATTTTGTTGCAATATTTGAGCTAACGTCAGAGCGTAAGCCCAGTCGATATTTTGCGGTTCCTGTTTCAGCCTGTATTCCATTGCCAGTTGCACCTGTACCAAATAATCTTGGATTGGGTCGTATTGATTAATTCGTCCCACTTCTGCAAAGACTCGATCTAATGCCTTAATTCCTTGAGGTAACGTTGCTGCTAAAAGTCGTTCTTGCGTAACTAAATCTAATTCCGGTGCAGGTGTGGCTGTAGCCGCAGGGTTAATTTTTAAGTTAACTGGTGGTACGGTGATGGGATAAGTTTCACCTGTATTGCGGTTTAAATATGTCGCCTCCAAAGTATAAATCCCCGCAGATAGATCGGATGGAGGCATCATTGCCGAGCGTTCTGTGACAGTGTAGGAAGTCAGTAGGGGCGGGTTTAGCGACAGAGCGTCAGTTAAGGCAAGAGAGCCTGGTTCAAAACCCGCCCGTACGGGAGTCGGGAAATTGTGAATTAAATTGCCCATGCCGATCGCGCGATCGTGTATCCAGCGATCGCTTTGTTTGTCACTATCCCGATTTTTCCATGTGAGTAACACAATACCAGGTTGCAACTGCTCCCACGTTCCAGACCACTCATAAGTTACCGGAATCGGCTTTCCGGGTGGTGCTACTGACGGTACTGTGACTCTTGATAGTTTTATGTTGGTAGTTGGTAGTTGGTAGTTGGTAATTGGTAGTTGCTCCCCCAGCTTTCTTCCCCGACTCCCGACTTCTACTTGCGGTACGCGGCGATGATACAGTTTCAAGCTGCTACTATCGGGCAAAGTCCAAGTTTTTTGTAAATTGAAATCGGGGGACTGTTCCACGTACTGCACCATAGCAGTTTGAGCATTTGGAACCGAGCCTTGTTCGCCTGTTTTCGTGACAAACCAATCGAGCGATCGCCCGTCTTGGACAATTTGCTGTTGGCGCGTTCCTACTTGTCGTCCGTAAACCTGAAAGTTTCGTAATGCCCCAAAATAATTTAAATTATGTTGATTGACTTCTAAGGTTGAAGGCAGCACGCCTAGATTGGATATAAGATTTGGTGCTGTTTGGACGATCTCTTCAATGACTTGAGCGTGGGGATACTCCGAACCCATGTAAGCATAATGTTTGGCATTAGGGCTAAGACTTGAAGCAAAACGACTACCTAATATTCCTCCTAGAGGAAACAAATTTAATCCCATGACTAATACTGTCAAACCTACCGTACTCCAGCGAATTTGCTGTCCCCAGCGCCCGCGCCAGCACGTCATACCATAGGCAAGCAACAGCGCGACTCCAGGTAAATAAGGCACGACATAGCGACTATCTTTATTCAGGTTGAGCGAACAGAGCAGATACGCACCGATGAGGAAGATTGCAAGCCATATGAGGGAGTCGGGAGTGTTGTTTTGACTTTTGACTTTTAACTTTTGACTTTTATAAAGCAACAGTCCTACGATTGGTACGAGCAACAGTACCCAAGAAATATGCTCTGGGAGTAGTTTCCAGTAGTAAGTCCAAGCATCGAGGGTATTGAGGGCAGGATCGCCTTCAGCTATGGCAGAATCTACTGTGGCTCGTTTTCCTCCCGTGAGAATCAGCAACCAGTTTGTCCGATACCAAGGCATAAACACGATCGCCGATAGAAGTAGAGCGATCGCAAATTGGCAGATTCGTCCAATATTGCGTTTACGAATAACTTCAACCCCAGTCCAGACAACTGGTGTTAGCAAAAAAAACAACGCCGTTTGCTTAACTAACAGCGCCATTCCCAGAGAAATACCAAATGCGATCGCCCAAAACCAATTGGGGATTATTTTAGGTGTAGGGGCGCACAGCTGTGCGCCCCTACCATATTGAATTTTCCCTTGTCCCCTCATCCTCCAAACCGTTAAACACCAAAAACACAGTGTCACGACAGCCGTAAGGGGATAATCGAGTAAAAAGTCTAGGCGTAACTTATATAATCCTGGGATGAGCTGGCATATGCCAGCTGCCCATAATCCGACTTCGGCGCTAAATAGTTGTAACCCTAGTCCGTAGACGGAAACAAGCAGGATAGCACTGAAAAATAGATTTACCAACGTAGCGCGATCGCTGCCAGTGCCAAACATCAGTTGGGTTACAGCCGCAGCAATCTGCGCTAGGGGAGGGGCTTTTGTGGAAAGCTGCCAAAAATCCGTCCACCAATCGCTACTGAACCACTGGGGCTGTTGTAGTGCTTGCCAGTAATTTAACGAACTCGTCAGATATTCTGCCCGATCCCAATCTGGAACAGAGCGATCGCAGGCAAACCAGATGCGATCGACTACGACTCCTGCTAACCATATCAGCAGGAGAATGAGCAAATGGCGATGTTTGAATTTAGCTAACACGAAATCAATAGGTTGAGCCTAATTTCTTCCTCATTTTGACATGGGGAATGCCAGCTTCTTCAAATACTGCTCCCTCTGGTTCAAAACCTAGTTTTTGATGCAATCCTTGGATGTATTCTTGGGAGTGGATGACGACTTCTTGCATCTTCTTTTGGGTTGCAAGCGCGATCGCTTTTTCCATAATTAACTTACCAATGCCTTTTCCCCTACCTGCTGGTAAGACAGCCAACCTTTCAATTTTCGCTGTTGTATCATCCAAATATCTAATTCTAGCAGTACCGATAGGTCGATCGTCCAAATAAGCAATAATTTGGTCTGATGATTCATCTTGACCATCAAAATCTAATTCTGGATCTATTCTTTGTTCTGATTGAAAAACTTCTGTTCTAACCGATCGCATGGCTGAAAAATCTTCAGGTAATTCCGCAACTTTAATTGTTAAATTAATATCAAAATTGCTTGACATTTGCTCTAGAACATTTTGGCTTTTAACACAGATTACCTTACAAAACTTTGTGTCTTTGCGACTTTGCGCGAGCGTTTATTTTAAGCAAATAACAATGCGATCGCACAGGTAAAACCAGGTAGCATAGGTGAATTTAACTCATCTCCACTCATCAGAGTGGCAACTAAATTTAAAACCGCTCGATCGCGCCGATAAACTTCAACCTGTTGCTTGTGCCAATCTACAATCCAATATTCTCTCACACCCCTTGCTGAATAAAGCTTGAGTTTTAGTTCCTTATCGCGCTTCTCATTTTCACTACCAGAGGATAGCACTTCTACTACTAACTCCGGTGCAGCAGTTAAATGTCCGGCTTCATCTAATAAGACAGATAATCTTTCATTGCTAGCCCAAACCACATCGGGAATAACAGCATCAGTATCAGAAAAAATTACCCCAGGAGCAGGTACAACTTCTCCTAATCCTGTAGTTTGCGACCATAGACCCAATGCAATAATGATTCTGGCACAAGCGTTTTGATGTTTCCAATGTGGCGCTCTGGTCACAAACAATTCCCCGTCAATAATTTCGTAGCGGTTGCCATTATCTGGAAATAAATCTAGATCGGCTGTTGTCCAGATGACTCTATCGGTTATGGGTAAATTCATGAGCAAGTCAAAAGTTAAAAGTCAAAAGTTAAAATTATGAACCTACGCTATACGGACATATTTTGGTTTCATTTGTTATATAAATTAAACGTGTAAAAGCTTACCAGGTAGTCATCTGTATCCAAAATTTGAAGAAGGGCGGGTCGATCAAAAATTTTGAATGGAAACAAAGATTATTGGTGAACCTGCCCCTACAATGATATCAATCTATTCTGCGCCTTCAATGGGGGCAAAACCCTGACGCTGAACGTTTTCCGTGATTGCACGCGGTTCCAAGAATTGTAATAAATAATCGGGACCACCAGCTTTGGAACCAACTCCAGACATTTTGAAGCCGCCGAAGGGTTGTCTGGCGACGATCGCCCCTGTTATCGTGCGGTTGATATACAAGTTACCCACTTCAAACTGTTCCTGTGCCATCTGAATGTGGGATGGGGTACGAGAATACAGTCCCCCCGTCAAGGCGTAGTCAGTCCCGTTAGCAACGGCGATCGCCTCTTCAAAGTCCTTCACCCGAATTACCGCTACCACGGGACCAAAAATCTCTTCTTGGGCGATCGTGGCTGTGGGAGGCACTTCGGTAAAAATCGTAGGGTTGACAAAATAGCCGTTATCTGAGGCAGGTATTTCTACAGCGACTTTTGCTTCTTGTCGCCCTTGCTCGATATACTCGCGAATACGAGCTTGCGCGTTACCATCAATGACGGGACCGACTTGAGTACTGGGTAATTCCGTTGCACCAATGTTGAGCGATCGCGTCGCTTCTACTAAGCGGTGAATGAAAGTATCGTAAACCGAATCTAAAACAATGACTCTTGATGCAGCCGAACACTTTTGTCCGCTATAACCGAAAGCCGATTGCACCACACCCACCACGGCTTGGTCTAGATCTGCACTTTCATCGACAATCATCCCATTCTTACCACCCATCTCGGCGATAACGCGCTTGAGATGCTTTTGTCCTGGTTGGACTTTTGCCGCTTCCGCATAAATCCGACAACCCACTTCGCGGGAACCTGTAAATGCAATTAAGTGCGTGTCGGGATGGTTTACCAAATGCGCCCCAACTTTAGAACCTTTCCCAGGAACAAATTGATAGACACCTTTGGGAAATCCAGCTTCAACCAAAATTTCGGTTAATTTTGCCGCAATGACAGAAGATGTTTCCGCAGGCTTAAGCAGAGTACAGTTTCCTGCTACCAGCGCCGCTACAGTCATGCCAGTGGCGATCGCTAAAGGAAAATTCCAAGGAGAAATTACCACCGCAATTCCCCTCGGTTGGTAAAGGTAACGGTTTGTTTCCCCTGCTACGTCGTAGTTGTAACCTGCATCTAATCTTTCCATTTCCGCCGCATAGTAGCGACAGAAATCGATCGCCTCCGATACTTCTGAATCGGCTTCTTTGACAGGCTTACCAACTTCTAGCACGATCCATGCTGATAGTTCGGCGCGGCGGAGTTCCATCAAATCGCCAGCTTTGCGCAAAATACTCGCCCGTTGCTTGGCTGGGGTATTTTTCCACCCAGGAAAAGCCGCCTTCGCCGCTTGCATTGCCTGTTCTGCTTGTTCGACGCTGAGGAGTCCGACTTTTCCCACCACCTCGCTGAAGTTTGACGGATTCACAGAATCAATAATTTCTGATGTAGAAACGTACTCGCCATTAACCAGAGGCAAATAGGTTTTACCAAATAGCTGTCGCACTTGTTGAAAAGCCTGTTGTGACTGTTCTCTCGCCTCGACTACGGCATAATCGGTGTCAGCAGCAGGATTGAAGGGGTGAGGAGTGAGGAGTGAGGAGTGAGGGGAAAGCGATCTTCTTTCCGACTCCCGACTCCCGACTCCCGACTCCCGACTCCCGACTCCCTGCTCTCGACTCCCTGCTCCCTGCTCCCTCAAAATAGGTGGTGCAATCAATTCCTCAATCGGGCGTTCTTCCAAATTTTGGCGCAGGAAGGAACTATTGGCGGTATTTTCCAACAAGCGGCGAATCAAATAAGCCATTCCAGGTAAAAGTTCGCCATAGGGACAGTAAACCCGGACTCGATAACCGCGATCGCTTAATGCTTTTGCTAGTTTATCGCCCATGCCATACAGAACTTGCATTTCAAAGCGACGACGAGGAATTTTGAGAGTTTCAGCGATCGCGATTGCATGGGCTTGCGATCGCACGTTATGACTACCTATTGCTGAATAGATGTATTCGTGATTTTCTAACAACAACTGGGTAATTTTTTCAAAGTTCAGATCTGTGGCTGCTTTGTCGTTAAATACAGGTTGCTGCCAGTGTTTTTGTTCGGCTTTAATCGTTTCTTGATCCCAATAGGCACCTTTAACCAGTCTGACGGTTAAGGGATAGCCTCGCTGTTTTACCCAAGCGATTAAATCTTGCGCATCTCGTTCGCTGTCGCGCAAATATGCTTGAATTGTTACACCAACATCTGTACGACTGCGAAATTCTTCTTCTTGCAAAACTTGTTTTAAAATAGAGAAAATCAGGTCTTTGTAAGCGTATTGTTCCATATCAAAATGGATCGATACGCCTAATTCTTTGGCTTTTCTTAATACAGTACGGATGCGATCGCTAACTCTTGCCGTACTACCTGCCGCATCCAATGGATCGAACTGAGAGTAAAACGCCGTCAGCTTTACCGAAACTTGTACTTGTGGCAAAGCTTCCCCATCAGCTTCATCAATTTGGGCGACTGGTTTCCAATTCTTGCTAGCTGCTGCTAGCTGTGCCATTAGATCTAAATAACGTTCTAAATATGACTGCGCTTCCGCTTCAGTAATGACTGCTTCACCCAAAATATCGATGGTGAATGCCATTTTTTCCTTCCGCAGCCGTTCGATTGTCTTTAATGTCTGCTGAATATTTTCTCCAGCGATATATTTATGCGCTAAAGTTTCTACAGCTGTAGATACTGTCGTTGCTGCTACCTGCCCAGGCATAGAATCTGGGTTAGCAAAATTGAGCATTCCTTTTAAGGCAGTCGGAAGTTCTACCGACTCATCGCCAAGGTATTCTTGTAAATGGCGAGCAATTTCTGGCTTACTCCGCAAAGCAGGCAAACAGTCAATAAAACGAAATAGCTGCACCCGCAACCCAGGATTACTCATTGCCCAAGCGAGTAACTTGTCATCCCAGCGCATTTGTTCGCGGATTGAGGCAAAAAACGAACGATTTTCTCGCGTCGCCGCTAGCAATTGTTTGGCGATTTCCTGCGTTTTTGGTTCGTAGGTGCTTGGTTGTGCTTGTAATACCACAGATGGCAGACTCCCTGTTGAAGGCATTGAGGCAATTCGATTGCAATCTAGGTGCGATAACTTGAGTGCGATCGCTCTCCTATTGAAAGGTTTTCACTCCCTCTTAACTTGATTTGTAGCATAAATAACTTTCTTCAGTTATGAGTCATGATGTTTGCTCTATTTATCAGTCACTTATAGCGTTTCCCAGCAGGTGTAATACATGGGTAGGGGCTTACAGCTGTGCGCCCCTACAGATCTACGTACCTCATTTAACTGAGAATGACTACGATCTTTTCAGCTCTTCATAAGTTACATTTTAATAATTACAAGTTTGACAAAAAATGAATTCTAACTAGCGAAAGGGAAGGCACTGAAAACCAGAAATCAAAAGCGCTAGCTAAGAAGATCGGAAACCGTCCAAATGGAACAGCGCAAGCAATGTTAATTATTGTCAGAATGAGAAATGAAACTCATTAAGGGAAATTGCTATGACTGCTACGCTGTCTGCACCCCAAGCGATTGAGTCTTGGTTGGGTCAAGAAGCAGAAGACCTCCTCACGTACAAAGCTAAGGTTCCCAAAGATTTATTACATTTACCAAGCCCAGACGCAGTAGACCGATTTTTTAGCACGAGCGATCGCAATCCTCAAGTATTGCGCAGCCTTCAGCAACTCTACTCTCACGGGCGATTGGCAAATACGGGTTATCTTTCAATTTTGCCAGTAGACCAAGGGATCGAACACTCCGCAGGGGCTTCGTTTGCACCCAATCCAATGTATTTCGATCCAGAAAATATTGTTAAATTGGCAATGGCAGCCGAGTGTAACGCCGTTGCTACCACGTTGGGTGTTTTGGGCATAGTTTCTCGCAAGTATGCCCACAAAATCCCCTTCATTGTCAAAATCAATCACAACGAGTTACTCACTTTTCCCAATCAATTCGATCAAGTTTTGTTTGGTTCGGTCGAGCAAGCTTGGAATTTAGGCGCTGTGGCAGTTGGAGCTACAATATACTTCGGTTCGGAAAACTCGACGCGCCAAATTCAAGAAATCAGTCGCGCTTTTGCCCGCGCCCACGAATTAGGAATGGCAACAATCTTATGGTGCTATTTGCGTAACAACGCCTTCAAGCAGGATAAAGATTATCACCTAGCTGGCGATCTCACCGGACAGGCAAACCACATCGGTGTCACGATTGAAGCCGATATTATCAAACAAAAATTGCCAGAACTCGATCGCGGTTACGAAGCTGTTGCTAAAGCTAGCGGCAAAAGTTACGGTAAAACTAACGAAAGAATCTACACCGATTTAACGAGCGACCATCCAATCGATCTCACCCGCTACCAAGTTCTCAATTGCTACAGCGGACGAGTGGGATTAATTAACTCTGGTGGTGCTTCTGGTAAAAATGATTTTGCCGAAGCCGTGCGTACGGCTGTAATTAACAAACGGGCTGGTGGTTCTGGCTTAATTTCCGGTCGCAAAACCTTCCAACGCCCCTTTGAAGAAGGAGTCAAGCTGTTCCATACAATTCAAGATGTTTACCTCTCTCCAGAGGTAACTATTGCTTGATGCTGTAGAAATAGGACTTTGGATAAAACTGGATAAAACTATCCAAAGTCCTAATTTGTGTTAGTTACCCTGTTTTTGCGGGTCTTCTTCATCCATAACCTGAGCCAGCATCCAGGGAACTGGCAAAGTTTCCCAACGCGATTGAGAACGCTTGGGTAAAGCTAGCTGGCGATCGCGATTTCGCCTGGTCAAACGAGGACTTTTCATACTCTCATCCTCCAATTTTGCAAATCGTAAAATTTACTGAGTTTAAGGAGAAATTAAATTGCTCCTACTGCCAAGCATGACAAACCTGCATGAAAATCATTTAAATTCTGCATGAGAATCTTCTCATTAAATCGGCGCAGCATTATTTGCCGTTGATAAATACATTTGATGTACGTATTCCATTACCATCCGGTCAGTATTAAACCTTGGGATTGCAGTTTTAATGGAAGCTTTCATCATGGCGATCCAGCGATCCGGTAACTCTGGCGAAGTGCGATCGTAAAACAAAGGTACTATCTCTCGGGTAAGGAGATCGTAGAGAGATTCGGCATCTTTTTGCGCCTGAGCTTCAGAATCGTCTAAAGAACAATCTTCGCCAATTGCCCAACCGTTGACACCTTTACTATCTGCTCCCTGCTGATAGGCTTCGCGCCACCAACCATCGAGAATACTGCAATTAATTCCCCCATTAAAACAGACTTTCTGCCCGCTAGTCCCTGAAGCTTCTTGAGGTCTTAGAGGAGTATTGAGCCAAAGATCGACTCCTTGAACTAACTTTTTCGCTATCAGGATGTCGTAATCTTCCAAAAAGATAATTCGCTGGTGTAATTCTGGGCGACGAGTCCACTCAATTAAATTTTGAATAATCTGCTTGCTCTTGTCGTCCGCCGGATGAGCTTTACCAGCAAAAATTATCTGTACGGGTTGGGCTGAATTGCTCAAGATTTGCAGAGCGCGTTGCGGCTCGCGAAAAATTAAATCGCCGCGTTTATAAGAACTGAAGCGACGAGCTAATCCAATTGTTAATACGTTAGGGTCAAACAGGCGATCGCATTCCTCTATAGCTTGAGGATCTTCACCTCGTCTTTGCCTTGTTTGTTTTACCCACGTTCTGACATGAGCGATTAAATCTTCCTTAAGTTGTTGATGTCGCTGCCAAATTTCTGCATCGGGAATATTATTTACGTTTTCCCAAAGGTGGCGATCGCTCATCCGTTTTGTCCAGTCTTTATCCAAATATTGAGCGTATAATTCTGAAATCGACGGTGCAGTCCAAGTTCCCGCATGAACGCCATTTGTAATCGCCCCAATTGGTGCTGGTTCTATTTCCTGTGGATAGAGTGGCGACCACATTTGACGATTTACCCCACCATTAAGCTGACTCACGCCGTTAGCTGCTTTTGACAGCCGCAAAGCTAGCGCCGTCATACTAAATTTTTCCTCAGTGTCTTGTTGCTCTGATGCGCCCAATGCTAAAAATTGGTCTTTTGTCAGTCCTAGCTGCTGCCAGTAATTAGCAAAATACTCCGTCATCAAATCGATGGAGAAAGTTTGATGTCCAGCCAGCACGGGTGTGTGAGTGGTGAAAACGCATCGCTGTTGTACGACAGTTTTGACTCGCTCGAAAGGTTCGCCTCGATGTACTAACTGACGGGCTACTTCCAGGAGTGTAAAAGCAGCATTGCTTTCATTCAAATGATAAATTTTGGGGTCGAGTCCTAAATGTTGTAACAGCCTGACTCCGCCAATACCTAAAACCATTTCTTGGGCAATGCGAACGTTGTCATTTGCCTGATAGAGACGATTGGTAATTTGGCGATCGCGCTTTTGATTATCCTCCAATCCCGTGTCTAGTAAATAGAGATTTACCCTACCGACTCGCACGCGCCAAGCTTGCACTGTAACCGAGCGATCGCACATTGTCACTTTAATTTTTAGCGGTTCCCCACTTGAATCTCGCACCAATTCCAAAGGTAATGTTTCTAGATCTTGCTCTGGATAAGTTTCTTGTTGCCAACCAGAGGCATCTAACTGTTGTTGAAAATAGCCTTGGCGATACAGCAATCCTACGCCTACCATTGGTAAACCTAAATCTGAAGCTGACTTGAGGTGGTCGCCTGCTAAAATTCCCAAACCGCCAGCATAAATATGTAGAGTCTGATGCAAGCCAAATTCCACGGAAAAATATGCTACTGGTTGTTGAGGCGTAATCTCAGGAGCAGTCTGCTTTGCCCAGGTGGAGTGAGAAGATTGCATGTAGCTGTCAAATTTCGCAGCTACGGATCTGAGGCGTTCTAAGTAAGCTGGTTGTGTTGCTAGCTGTGCGAGTTTTTCTTCTGACATTGAAAGAAATTGTATGGGGTTATGCTGGCACTGCTCCCATGCTGACACGTCAATATCGCGAAAAATGGCTACACCCTCCGGTGTCCAGCTCCACCAAAAGTTTAGCGCTAGCTGCCCGAGCGAATCTAGATTTGAGGGCAGCTTGGTAGTTAAGCGAGATGCCAGAGATTGTAGAAGTTCAACCATTCGAGTGAAGTGAGTAACTTTACTAGAGCCAGTGTATGAGGAAGCACTTCTATGCCATCATCCAACTACAGGCAGAAGTCGTTTAAGAAAGCAGAAGAAAGGAGTCGTAGGGGCGGGTTTTGAGGAGAGATTTCCATTCTCAATCGAGTATCTGGGGCTAAACCCGCCCGTACAGAAAGCAGAAGAAAGGATTTGTTGGGTCGGGTTTTGAGGAGAGATTTCTATTCTCAATCGAGTATCTGGGGCTAAACCCGCCCGTACAAAAGTCGTAGGGGCGGGTTTTGTCCCTGAATTTCTAGCCCAAGTCGAGAATCTCGTGCTAAACCCGCCCGTACAGAAGTCGAAAATCTTAGCAGTAAAAGACACAAATTCAGACGTTTACTTTAAGATATGCTTAACTGAATTGGAGTTTTGCAATCGGTAGTGACCATGAAACTGGCAGCACGAGTGGGTAAGGTAACGCCTTCTTTGACCTTGGCAATTTCCGCCAAAGCCAAAGCCATGAAAGCTGAAGGAATAGATGTTTGTAGCTTCAGCGCCGGAGAACCAGACTTTGATACTCCAGAACACATCAAAGCAGCCGCAAAAAAAGCCCTAGATGAAGGTAAAACGAAATATGGTGCGGCGGCTGGGGAACCCAAGTTAAGACAGGCGATCGCTCGCAAGCTAAAAACAGATAATGGTCTAAACTACCAAGCTGAAAATATCATCGTCACCAACGGTGGCAAACACGGTTTGTATAACCTGATGATGGCGCTAATTGAGGCGGGAGACGAGGTAATTATTCCCGCTCCCTACTGGCTGAGCTATCCTGAAATGGTCATCCTGGCTGGAGGAACACCAGTTATCGTCCAGACGGATGCTAGCTGTAAAATTACTCCCGACCAGTTACGTGCTAGCATTACGCCTAAAACTAAGCTATTTGTCCTCAACTCTCCTTCTAACCCTACTGGTGTCGTCTATACGCCAGAAGAACTGAAGGCGCTAGCAGAGGTTGTGGTAGAGAAGGATATTTTAGTTGTCTCGGATGAAATTTACGAGAAATTACTTTATACAGCAGTAAAACACGTCAGTATCGGTTCTCTAGGTAAAGAAATCTTTGACCGTACCATTATCAGTCATGGTTTTGCCAAAGCCTACTCGATGACAGGTTGGCGTGTCGGCTATTTAGCGGGTGCGGTAGAGCTAATTAAAGCTGCGAGTACGATTCAAGGTCATAGTACCTCTAACGTGTGTACCTTCGCTCAATTTGGCGCGATCGCGGCTTTAGAAAGTTCTCAAGAATGCGTCGAACAAATGCGTCAAGCTTTTGCTAAAAGGCGAGAAATGATGATGCAAAGATTAGATGCAATTCCTGAAGTGACTTACGCCAAACCGGATGGAGCATTTTACATTTTTGTCGATATTAGTAAAACTGGCAAGACATCAATGGATTTTTGTCAAGAACTTTTAGAGTCTTATCAAGTTGCGGCAATACCTGGAATTGCATTTGGATCGGGCGATCGCATTCGCTTATCCTATGCTACTGATATGACATCAATTGAAAAAGGCATGGATCGGTTAGATAAATATATCCGCTCTTTATTTTAGCTGAAGCTACGTAGGGTGCGTTACGCAATCATGCTAACGCACCCTACCAATACTATAGATTTGGTTTGGATTTATGCCACTCTGTAGCTTGTTCGTAAGCGTGAGCCACTTGAAATAATTGGTCTTCTCGCAACACATTTCCAATCAGTTGCATCCCAATTGGCATTCCTTTCTCGTCAAAACCGCAGGGAATGCTCAATCCTGGTAAACCCGCCAAATTTACCGTAATTGTCATCAAATCGGTTAAATACATACTTAGCGGATCGTCAGTTTTTTCCCCGGCTTTAAATGCTGTCATGGGAACTGTTGGCGTGACTAATACATCCACTTGCCCAAAGGCATTTTCAAAGTCTTGTTTTATTAAAGTCCGAACTTTTTGCGCCTTTAAGTAATAAGCATCGTAGTACCCAGCAGATAAAGCATACGTCCCTACCATAATCCGGCGCTTGACTTCCTTACCAAAACCCATCGCCCTAGTCCGAGCGTACATATCGATTAGATTGTCAGCATCGGGGACGCGCAAACCATATTTTACGCCATCGTAACGCGCCAAGTTAGCCGAAGCTTCGCTAGGGGCAATGATGTAATAAGTCGGCAAACCATAGCGGAAACGCGGACAGGAAACTTCTTTAATCTCCGCGCCGAGTTGCTTTAATTGTTCAATCGCTTGATTAACAGCTTGTTCTACAGCCGGATCTAAACCTTCAGCAAAAGTCTCTCTGACGATCCCAATTCGCATCGATTTGAGATCGGGTTTGAGAAATTGGGTGTAGTCAGGGATTTCTACTTTCAAACTCGTAGAATCTTTCGGATCGTAACCCGCGATCGTGCCTAATAAAATTGCCGCATCTTCTACCGTACGTCCGAAAGGTCCAATTTGATCCAAAGAGGAAGCAAAAGCCACCAAACCATAACGAGACACTAATCCATAAGTCGGCTTCATACCTACAACACCGCAAAAAGATGCGGGTTGGCGGATCGAACCACCTGTATCGGAACCCAGCGAAACGACGCACTCGTGTGCCGCTACAGCCGCCGCCGAACCCCCAGAAGAACCGCCAGGAACCCGTTCCAAATCCCAAGGATTAGCCGTGAGTTGAAATGCTGAGTTTTCAGTGGAACTCCCCATCGCAAACTCGTCTAAGTTGGTTTTTCCCACCGTCACCGCCCCAGCATCCGCTAGTTTTTGCGTTACTGTCGATTCGTAGGGTGGGACGAAGTTTTCTAAAATCTTGGAGGCGCAAGTCGTAGGAATTCCCTTGGTACACATATTGTCCTTCACACCTACGGGAATTCCAGCCAATAATCCAATCTCTTCTCCAGCGGCAATTTTGGCATCCACGGCTTTCGCTTGTTCCAGTGCTTTATCCGCCGTCACGCACAAAAAGCTGTGGATCTTTGGTTCTAGTGCCTGAATCCGATCCAGCGCTTCTTGCGTAATTTCCACCGCCGAGCGTTCTTTCTTCACTAGTTGTCCGTGCAACTCGCGGATGATGGATGCCATCTCTCGCTTCCTCTTTGCTTCACAGTCCAAACTATAAGTATAGAGTGTCTGGGCAGAAACTTGGGACAGTTATCAGTTATCAGTTGTCAGTTATCAGGGAGCGGTTAATTCCGACTTCCGACTTCCGACTTCCGACTTACCAATTCAAATCTTTTTCACCGAGTCCGAAATATGTCCTGGGAAGAAATCTATACCGACTGCTGATTTAAATAAGTAAGCAAATAATAAAATTACGCCGCTAATAACTAAGTTAGTTCCCAAAAGGAGAATAACAACCGCGATCGCATTACCAATTCTGGCAAGTCTTTCAGGTATATATTGACGTTTGCGTTTTCGACGGTCTTTACCAACAAATAGAACTAAATAAAATCGAGAAAATATCAGGTCGATATTAAATCTAAAATCTATAATCTTGGGTGAGGGTTGAGGTATTGCTTGAGTTAAAATATTTATTATAACTTGTAGCTGCTCTGTATTAAAACTTGCCAAAATATTGGGTTCGACCTGCTGTAAATAATATTCTGGAGTTCTGGCGCGATAATTAGGTAAATTAATTTGTTCTTTAATGGGTGAGTCTTTCAAGCATACCTCCAAATATATATAGCGACTCTATTTGAGTCATGAACCGATCGTTGTGGTGGTTGACGGTTAACAGTTGACAGTTAACCGTTAACCGTCAACCGTCAACCAGCAAGATCCCAGATTCACAAATCATTTAGGCTCGCTATATAGCGTATCTATTTGAGTTGTGAACCACTTGTTAAAATTATCATTTGTCATTCGTCATTTGTGAAAGCATAGTTAGCCGATCGCAGACAGATGGACGGGATTTTCACAATAGTTTTAAACACGCTATGTTTAGTAATTTTTTAAATTGTTTTGTTTGAGGAATGTTATGAATCTACCGCTCTCACTAATCCTCGATCGCCTAATTTAAAAATAATCCTGCGTCTAATATTCTGCCTATACCTAGACCGATTGAAGTAAAGATTGCCAAAAACCAAAAAGCGAAATGTTTATTTAACCCCGCAGATAGTAATGCATGTTTGACTTGAGCTAAAGTCAAAATTAACCCTAATGCCATAACCCAAGTCATAGCTAAACCAAATGCCCAAGGCGGAATTCCTGCCCAAGGAATGCTTTGAGGCCAAGTCATGGCGAAAGCTCCAGCCCAAACTAGTAAAACAATCCAAGCTACAGCCAAAGCGACAGCATCAAAACCAACCCAAGCTAAATGCAGGGTGACAACTTGCGTCCCTGTCCAAGTTAACCAGTTCGCATTACAATCGGATAATAGCCAACCAGTACCTATGTATCCAAGCAATAATACTAGTAAATAAAGCTTTGAAATTCCATTCAAGCGTGACATTTTTACGTTCATTTCAAACCAAAATTCAAGGTTTTGTTCGCTTCCTTGTTCTAACGAATGACAAATGACAAATGACAAATGACAACCATAACGGTAGATATAATGAACCATTTAGAATCTGCGATATTATAAGTATTCCTATAGTTGTAGCGATCGCAAATCAGGAAAATTACTGATAAATAGGCGCTGGTAATAAAGAGACGATAAAGTAGTAAAACTAAAAAATATTAATGGTAGCTTCTGTTGTGAATTTGCATGTTTACGTCCAAGGCAAAGGCTTACCGATCCTTTGCTTGCACGGTCATCCTGGTTCGGGTTTGAGTATGTCCGTGTTTACTCAACACCTATGCCAAAGTTTTCTCACAATAGCACCCGACTTACGAGGATATGGCAACAGTCGCACAAAAACTGATTTTGCGATGACCGATCACCTGCATGACTTGGAAGCACTCCTCGATCGCTATCAAATTAGTGAATGTCTGGTTTTAGGTTGGTCTTTGGGTGGAATTTTAGCAATGGAATTGGCTTTAAGGCTGCCAGAACGAGTTAAGGGACTCATTTTAATCGCTACAGCTGCTCGTCCTCGCGGCAGTCATCCAGCAATTAGCTGGCACGATAACTTGTATACTGGTTTAGCGGCGATCGCAAATGCTTTACAACCCGGCGATCGGTGGCATATAGATACTTTTGCCAAGCGATCGCTCTTTCGCTACCTGGTGCAACAGCACACTCCCGCTACTTACGAATACATTGCTAAATATGCTGTGTCAGCGTATTTGCAAACTTCTTCTCCTGCCCAACGCGCTCTCTTTACGGCGCTCAAAAGTGGTTACAATCGCCTTCAGGATTTATCACAGATTCAGTGTCCTAGTTTAATTATGGCGGGAGCAGCCGACCGTCATATTACTCCAGAATCGAGTCAAGAAACTGCACGACATTTACCCAATTCTGACTGGATTTGTTACCCGAATACCGCTCATTTGTTTCCTTGGGAAATTCCCGATCGCGTTTTGAGCGATATCGATCGATGGTTGGCATTACATTCATTTATTTAATTTGCTGGATAAATACAAAATTTTGTGTTTTTAAAACTATAAAAATTTATTTAATACCTCAACTGTAGCAATTCCTGTTTTTTCCCAACTAAATTGTCTAGCTCTGGTCAAACTTAAATTAGAAAGGTGCGATCGCAGTTGACGATCGGTAACTATACTTTCCATCGCAGCAGCAATCTCCTCAATGTTGTAGGGATTTACTAATAAAGCCACATCCCCTGTAACTTCTGGTAAAGAAGAAAGATTAGACGTGATGACAGGAGTACCGCAAGCCATTGCTTCGAGTACGGGTAAGCCAAATCCCTCCCACAAACTAGGAAAAACTAATCCGATCGCCCGATTGAGTAAAATTGGTAGTTGTTCGTAGGGAACGTAATCTAGAAACTTGACGCGATCGGCAATTCCTAATTCTATACTTTGCGCTTTTAGCTTTGGAGTATAGCGGCGATCGCCCGTTCCAGCTAGTAAAAGATCGCAATCTCGATCGCTCGGAATCTTGGCAAAAGCGGCAATTAATCGGTGTAAGTTTTTGTGCGGATCGTGACGACCAATATACATAAAATAAGGACGAGTTTCAGCCTGCTGAGCTAAATTGAGCCAGCGGAAATGGTTTGCGTCATATGCTAGGGGTATGGGAGTAATTTTATCGGCTGAGATATGGAAAAAGTTAATCATATCTGAGGCTGTCGCAGTGGAGTTACAAATAACGTGCTGTGCTTGGCTGAGAACTTGGGGGATGTAATAGCGATGATAGGGAGTTAAGGGTGAAAGTCTGGGAAAGCGCAAGGGGATGAGGTCGTGAACCGTGACGATGTAGCGACAGCGCGCGTACAGGGGTGCTTCTGGAACGGGAGAGAATAATAATTGCGATCGCAATTGGCGATAAATTGGCGATAGTTGCAGTTGCGTCCAGAATAAACGCCGTAAATGTCCGACCGTTCCTTGTTCTGGAGTTAAGTTAGCAGGAATAGGATAATATGTGTCTTGAGTCTGCGGTGTGGATAGAAGACGAGCAGCAACAGGCGAAATCAGTAAAGTGGGATCGAGCGATCGCAAGTGCGGAATTAAATTCAGAGCGTAGGTTGTAATTCCTGTCGGTTTATTGATGAGAAAAGATAAGTTAACTAGCATTCGCTGACAATATATTCGCTCGAACTTGCTCTATAGCAATTCTCGATTGCGTGCGTGACATCTGTAGGGGCGCACAGCCGTGCGCCCCTACGGTTGTGTGTTTTATCCAATTGAAAATCGCTCTAGCTAAATTGGGTTGCTGAGATACCACTGAATTGTCTTTAATAATCCACTATCAAAGTTCTCCTTGGGTTGCCAGCCTAATTCTCTGGAGATTTTGCTGCAATCTATAGCATACCGTCTGTCGTGTCCGAGACGATCTTTGACAAAGGTAATTAAAGAAGAGTAGCGAAAATTAGGTTTGGGAGCCAAATCGTCAAGGATGGCACAAATTTTCTCAACGACTGTGATATTAGTTTGTTCGTTTTTTCCCCCAATATTATAAGTTTCTCCTATCCGACCGTGTTGTAAAACTAGATAGAGAGCTTCGCAGTGATCTGTAACATATAACCAATCTCGAATATTTTGCCCATCTCCATATATTGGCAAAGGTCGCTCGTGTAAAGCGTTGAGAATTATCAAGGGAATCAGTTTTTCAGGAAACTGACGCGGACCGTAGTTATTCGAGCAATTCGTGATTAGAGTGGGAAAACCATAAGTATGACAGTAAGCTCGGACAAGATGATCTGAGCTTGCTTTTGACGCTGCGTAGGGACTATTTGGCGCGTAAGGGGTATCTTCTCGAAATGGTGGAGCTTTTGGTTCTAAAGAGCCGTAGACTTCATCAGTAGAGACATGTAAAAAACGAAATTGCGTTTGCTTTTGTACAGATAATTTTTCCCAATATGCTTTACTAACTTCTAACAGTTGGAACGTTCCTACTATATTAGTTTGAATAAAATTTTGAGGGCTTTGAATCGAGCGATCGACATGAGTTTCAGCAGCAAAGTTAATAATTGCATCTGGTTGATACTGTTCTAATAGATGAGATAACAGGTCGCGATCGCCAATATCTCCACGGATAAAATGATAATCGCGATCGTCTTGCAATTGGGCTAAGTTTTGAGGATTACTGGCATAAGTTAACTTATCTAAATTGACGATCCTCGCCCATTGCTGTTCTCGTGCTTGTAAAATAAAGTTAGAACCAATAAAACCTAAGCCACCAGTTACTAAAAATGTTTGCATCTTACTACATAAAGGGTTAGTAGCCACGATCGTGAGGCGATCGCCAAGGCAACAATTATGCAGTTTAAACCAAATTAAATCGATATAGCTATTCTCAATTGGATGAGGTACATAGATCTATAGGGGCGCACAGCTGTGCGCCCCTACGAATGCATTTTACTTACGTAGAAAACGCTGTAATCAGAATATTGCTATACCAACAGACTACGGTAAGCCTTTAATGTTTCCCGGGCATTGTGCTGCCAGGAGTACTGTTTTGCTCTTGCTTTACCTTTTTGAATTAATTCATATCGCAATTGCGAGTTATTAATCACCTCCCAAATTGCTTCAGTTAAGTTATTTGAATCGTTTGGATCGATTAACATCGCTGCATCTCCCGTGACTTCAGGTAATGATGAAGTGTTAGAAGCGACTACCGGAGCGCCTAACGTCATGGCTTCTAGTACGGGTAAACCAAACCCTTCGTAGTAAGAAGGATAAACAAATACATCAGCTCGGGCATAAAATAGTGCCACTAATTCATCAGATAAATAGTCAAGATGGTAAATGTCTTGTTTATAAGGTGATGCCTCGATCGCAGCAAAAATACTTTGATAATTCCATCCTTTGCGCCCAATTAATATAAGATTATGTTCTATTTTGTGCTTTTGTTTTAATTGATTAAAAGCCATCACTATAGAAATGATGTTTTTTCTAGGTTCTATGTTACTGACAAACAATAGATAAGGCTGGGAAAAATCGTAGTTTACTGTCTGGCTGAGCTGTTCGATATTCAGAGTTGATAAGTAATTAGAACAGTAGCAACTTGCTAACGGTGTAACAAAAACTCGTTCGGCAGCAACATTGAGATGTTGAATAATATCTTGCTTAGAACTTTCTGAGATAGTTAAAACTAAGTCCGTCCACCGTAGGCATCGTTTGACTTTCTCTGCATAACTTTTAGCAACTTTATTCACATATTGAGGATATTTAATAAAAGCAACATCGTAAATATTCATGACCTTGAAGCCGCGATCGCAAGGATAAACTGAATAGTTAGTTCCATGCAATATGTCTGGATTCCCCCAAGATTTTGCCAAGGATGACCAAACCGATGTGTAAGTAGGAAATAATAAAAAATTAGAAACTCTGACTGGAATTGGGAGGAAATGGACTGAAGGATATTGCGTTAAGGCTTCAGGAACCTTCCAGTTACCGCGCAGCCAGTCTTTAATTCCAGGTTGATAGACAATTCCTAACTCAAAATTTTCCTCTGCTTGCAGGGAGTAAAGCGAGTGAATTAAGTTTGCTACCTGCAATCCGACTCCACTAGGTTGGGGAGTCATTGGAGTAGCATCAATGATGATTTTATGGACTGACACTGAAAAACCGTGAATCAGAATGGTTATTTCATTTTAGTCAGTTGTGTCATCTATTAGTTAGCTTAAGCAACCCATTCCATATTAGTAAACATCCCCACAAATTTCATTTGGAGTAAAAATGAAGGAGTCGCCATCAGTAATAATAGGAACACAATCCATTTTTGATTGAACAATCTGTAGAATTGTGTCCTAGATATGAGGTGAATTGTAGCTATTACCAGCACTACATGGACGCAGAAAGTGTAGCGAATCATGCTTGTCATGGATAAGCTACTCATACCGCAAGCAGATAGATAAAACAGGAGCCAGCCAGCTACATAAAATTCAGCTCTTTGTTTCCAACTACCCTCTGTCAGAAAAGGGACTGCTTTCCGTTCAAGTAAAAAGACGATGAAAAAACTTATCAAAGCGAACGGCACTGAAATAGCATTAATTACACCAGGTAAATTCAAAATTTTAGGGTCAAGGAAAGCAAAATAACTTTCCGGCTTGAAAATGGCTAAATAGTTAGGTTTGACCCCCCATCCTATTGCTTGCGTTTGCATGTAGAAATTCCAAGCGCCAAACTTAAAATGGCAAAAGGCAAAGAACAAGAGAGAACCCAGAATAGAAACGGCGCTGACTAAAAAATATTTGCTACTCTTTTGCCAAAACCGAAATGGTTTTGCTTTTCGATCTTTAGCGCTAAATAGCCAAAAGTGAAATAGCGGATAAATAGCTATTGGTAGACCAACAACCCGAGTTGCAGTCATGACAAAGCCGTGTGTAGCAGCAAGAATCCAAGCAATACGCTTTTTTGATGCAGTCCAGTAGAGGAAGCCGAGCAACATCATCAAAAACAGCGATTCTGAGTAACCAGCGACTAAATAAAAAGCGGCTGGATGTACTAAAATCGCGATCGCACCGCAAAGGGCTAGTTTATCAGAAATCCGCCAACGTTGAAAAAACAAAAATACATATGTCCAAAACCCCCAACAGGCTATCTGTGCGACTAGCAGCAAAGCAGTTTGTGTTGGTAGATTGAAAACGTTCTTAATCACTCCAGCAATGACAGGATAGCCAGGGAAAAATGCAACATTTGATAGATCGGGATTTTGCGGCGTGGGCGGAATTGTACTTCGATATCCATGTTCGATAATATGCGTATACCAGTCACAATCCCATCGGCAAAGCTTAGAATAGCCCTCTACTAAATTTTGAGAATTTGAAAACAAACACCCAAACAGAACTTGGATTAACGTAAATCCTAATCCTAAGCAAATGGCTTGGTAGATTCGTGGGTAACGTTTGAACCCAATGATATTTAGCACTGGCAATATCTTTTGAAGTACGACAATTTATTCAGGCTTGCGAACAAACTCCTGTTGACTTGACGCAAAAGAATACATCTTGTGTCCCGTAAAGCTAAGTAGAGCCACACAAGCAGCACTAACTAAACGGGCAGCAGTAGCATTCCAACCAGCATCATCCATCAACAGTTGTAACAATCCTAAATTTGCCAGCAAGCTGTTGAGAGCAACTGTGGCAAACACGGCGTACTGAATTATCCAGTTCTGCCAATACACACCAAAAACAAAGCGACGACTCAGCCAAAAATTAGTCGTCAATCCCATAAAATAGCTAATACACAGGGCTGAGACAGACCAAACGCCAGACTGAACCAGCAGTGAAAAAATCAAGACATCAACGACTGTTGCGGCTCCACCGGTAAAGACGTAGCCACCAAATTCTTTCAAAATTTTGAGTGTCTTTTGTCGGCGAGGAGCTTTTTTAAGCGTATTATGTGTAGTAGTTTTAGCGGTTGCACTAGCTTCTTCCTGGTATTCGCTATCTGAATTAACCGACCAAAGATTGTGCTTGCCGGGACTCAAAACATTTTCTGCGGCTAGAATCCCCATCAATAAGCTGTGGTCTTGATTGTTGTATTTGAATGCACCGTATCTTCCGACCAGTTGAAGATTCGGAAATTGCTGTAAATAAGACTGAATATCGCTCAGTGCTTGTTGATAGTTACCTGCATAAATTGGGTAAGTGCGGGGTAAGCGAACGACAAATCCGCTAGAAACTTTTTCGTGATGTAAAAGCCCAATTTTTCGCAGTTCTTGTTCTGCTCGCTCTAACAGTTCTGCTTCTGGTTGCTGCCACATTGGTTCGTCGTAGTTGCACCAATACTCGCAGCACAATGGTGTTTGATGTTGATTTGGCAACATCTCAGGCGACCAATTCGCAAAATTGGTGACTCGTCCTAATTGCACGCTTGGCTCGTTAATGTAAAGCCAGTTATCTGGGAATAAGTTATTGCCTTCGACGATTAAATAGACCAAAATTGTATTGCGAAACTTGAGAGACTTGGCAGCTGCGATCGCCTCTGATGGAGCAGGTGGATTTATTTGCTGCACCAACAGACTAATGGGTACGGAAGAAATTACGCCGCCGCAGTCAACTGTTGACTCCTCTCCTGTCTGGCGATTTCTTAAGGTAATTTGGGTAACTTGAAAGTTATCGTGGTGAACCTGTACGACCTCTGTATTTAACAACACGCTTTGATTGTGCTGGCGCAGGTATTCACCGATTTTTTCATACAATTGACCCGAACCTAACCGAGGAAATTCAAACCGATCGATCAGTGTTTTGACTTTGCCATCGTTACCCAATAAAGCACTTCGAGCTGCCTTCAACAAGGATAAGCCTTTAATGCGTTGTGCAGCCCAATCTGCACTAATTTCAGTACAGGGTATGCCCCAAAGTTTTTCTGTGTAAGCCTGAAAAAATATTTCAAATAGTCGCCGACCAAATCTGCTCGTTACCCATTGGGCGAAATTACGGGGGTGGCGATTGGGAAATAACTGCGATTGAGCATATGAAACGAGAATCTTGACGCTTTCAATCGGTCCCATCGTCAGTAAAGCTTCTTTAGCTTTGAGCGGATAGCTGAAATACTTTCCCCCGTAGTAGATGCGTGTCAGGCGATTGACAGTAACTCGATCTTTTCCTAAGACTTCACTCCAAAGTTTGAGTACAGGAGCGAGTTTAGTAAAAAAGCGATGCGGACCAAAATCTAGAATAAAGCCTTGATATTCAATACTTTTTGCTAATCCGCCTACCCTAGCATCTCTTTCTACTACTACGACTGGCTGACCTTTTTGAGTTAAGGTGTAAGCCGCTGCTAGTCCTGCTGGACCTGCTCCTAGAATATAGATTGGATTAGCTTTACTCATGTCACTCCACACTACACTAGACTACATGTTTAAACTTTTATAAAGTTTCAGACAATATACATGCATCGCGATCGTCTTGACAACCGCTATTTATTGTCAATATCTACAAATATGTCGAGTCGCTGAGCGCTAGCGTTAGCAAATCCACTAACTCATAGCATGTCTATTTGAGTTGTGAGCCAATGAATCAGGATTGTCATTTATCATTTGTGCAAGCACAGTTAGCATGTCGCAGACAGATGGACGGGATTTTCACAATTGGTTTAGATACGCTATCGATAGAACGCATAAAGCATCTCGCGATCGCATCTTTGGCTGTTTAAAGATCGCAACTCCGCATACAGCACAAATAGAAACAGTAAGACTTTTCTGGCTGATCGTTCAAAGCCTCACCACTAATAGCCTCCTCACAAAAATGTTTCATATCCAAGTTATTCTCAATAGTTTTAGACAGATCGATCAGACCTTTTGTTTCAACAATCTTGAAATTGTGCCTCTCTAAAATTCGGCACAAGTCACTGTAAAAGTATTCAATTTTATGTTCGGGATGAATATAACCTTTAGGACACTGTATTTGAGTTGCAGAGCGATTTGGAGTATCCAGTGCCAGCTTACCCCCTGGTTTCAACAACTTGTATGCTTGAGCAAACACTTTTTCAGCCTCTTCTGTGGTCACGTGTTCTATCGATTGTCCTGACCAAATTAGATCGAAAGAACCTTCCTCAAACAGAGATAGGTCGCTCATGCTGGTATAGACATAATTAATGTCGCAACTTTTGTATCTAATATGCTGTGCCAGCTCAGAAGCATTTAGCATCCTTTCATCGGGAGGTAAGTCGGCAATATATATTTTTTCTGGTAAATATGGATAGCCGAAGCTTAACAAAGCACCACGAGCGTCACCAGTAGAAGCTCCTCCCAAGTCTAAAATGACTTTTGCTTCTGGAAGCACCGTTCTAATCAGTTTAAATCTAGCATGATGAAGCTTAGCATTGAGTAGATGCCAATAGTCTTTACTACTCAATGGACGTAGTTGAAATTCGATAGAATCGACTAACATCCTCAATAGAGCAGTTCGACTCAAGCCCTGATCGAGTACGTTCAACCAGTTTGCTAACCCATCTGAATCGATGTCGCGCTCAAATATAACTTTATACGCCATTCTCAAATAGTTCTCGTCAGAAATTGCCTCCATTTCATGCAAGTTTTCATTAGAGCCTTTTTGGTTTTTCAATTCGTGTTTAGTAAACTTTTTAACGATTGTTTTTACAGAAGTGGGAGCTACTTTGGCAAAAATGTTTTTGGCATTCATCTTGTTAGCTTTTAGTTTTGAAATTTCAGATGATTCTTTCAAAAAGCATCGCCTTTTTTATCTACCTTAAAGCAGATATTACATTATTCTTTATTTAGAAATACTGACCATACAAAACTCTAATAAGAGGAGCAGTTACGCTCCTCTTATTCATAGCAAGTTGCTTGTTGAACTCACAAAACTTTTGACGATCGCGAACTAATCCGATCGGCGATCGCTTCTGTTTTTTGCTGCTCGCCACGTTTAGAAAAAACAAAGTATGACTTTCTCGCGATCGATGTTTTTTCCATGTAAGCATCATATTTTTTGTGCAGCACTTTTTCAACTTCTACTTCTCGTTGAAAACCATGTTGTTCAAATTGTTTTACCCACCAGTGCCAATCAGCCCAAATTAAATGTCCGTTAATCGGATAGCCGTCTTTATCGACATGCAGCAGGGTAAAAGGCTTTTCTTGAGCAATATCTTGTTCCCACTCCTTGATATAAATAGGAAAAACCGTACCAAAGATTGGATCGTCACCAAATGCCGGAATATTGCCAAATAAGTAACCGCCATCAACTAATATTCGATCTATGCGATCGAGATAGTCGTGCAGTTTGTTGGGATTTAAGTGTTCAAATATATCCAGACCAAAAATTAAGTCGTATTTTTCCGAAAGCTCTAGTTCTAACAAATCGCCATGATGGATATTATTTTTGATGTCAGGAAAAGCTTTATCAATTGCCATCGAGCTAATTTCTATTCCTTCGCAATGGATATTCATCTCATGCAAACATTGCAGAATAGTTCCATTGGCACAGCCTATCTCTAAAGCTCTTTGGGGGTGAAAAGCTGACATGATTTCAGCCATGACTTTCTTATCTTTATCAATTCTAAAACCCCATACACCAGGTTTTTCATAATAACCATGTTTGAGAATCATGGCTTCTAGCCAATCAAAATCATCTGAAGTTTCTACAAAAAATACTAAAGCATTATTAGGTTGTAAAAGGTCTTCTACTGCATAGTAGTTGTTTGGTTTAAGTTCTCGTAAATTTTGAATTTTAATATTTTCCTTTAAAACTTTGTTAATAAACTCATCCGACTGAACTAAAGTCATGAGTACGTCGGTTCTGCTGTAGCTCGTTTGGAGGAGCTTAATGTAATGTTTTAACCCATCTTCATCGACTTCTCGTCCTAAAAGTTTGCGATAAGCATCTACTAAAAATTCTCGATCTGATAAAGTTTCTGACTCTGAATTAAAACTCTTATTTGAGAGCGAATCAGAGATTTTCCCAATTGTTTTGCTAGCTCTGCTTGAGAGATTTAAGAGTTGACTCAGATAGCTCATGACTACAATTCTCCTCCATCATTAGGACGATTTTATTTAACTTTTCAATGACTGCGGGAGGCGAAAACTTGTTTCGCTGTTGGCGCTGAGCAGCTATTACCTTTTCTCTCAGCGATATATCTTTAGCAAGAATCTTTGCCAAGGCTGCGATTTCAACAAAGTTTTCCTTATTAGTAAACATCAGCCCAGCTTTACCTAATGTCTCAGGAATCGCACTGCTTTTGTACGCCAGAATCGGTACGTCAAACCACATCGCCTCAACTAAGGGAACGCAAAATCCCTCATGTTCGCTCATCGACCAAAAGAGGTGAGCAGTACGATAAAAAGCTAAGAGTTGGGCATCGTTGACTTGTCCTGGAAACATCACGTAGTTGGTTACGTGCAACCGATGCATCAAGCTCGTGACGTGGTGATAGTATGGATCGTTGATGTCGCCGCCACCGATAAGAATCAATCTTGCCTCTCGATCCATTGTCAAGTAATGGGCAAAAGCTTCTAGAAGGTGGTCTTGGCGCTTATGAGGCGAGACGCGCCCGACAAAGAGGAGATTAGTTTTACCATCCTGTAACTGCTGCATCAATTGTGGATCTGCTGCCATGTCCCACTTTTTTGGGTCTATAGGTATGGGCAGTACACCCGGTGTGGTAAACCCAGATTCCGCGAGTTCAGAGGCATTATAGGTAGACACGCCAACTGAGAGGGGGAAGTGTTGGGCAAGTTGGTTTAATTCAGCCCGACCTTGTTCTAGTAATTGGGCAACATCGGGGCGATACGACCGAAAAAACTCGGCAGGTGTGATGTTGTGATAGATGAGGCATTTCGTCCCGGGATGAGCGATCGCGTATTCTGTGACTTCGCAACCAATCGAGTGATGATAAATCAATCCAGCCTGTTGACCGATACTTTTAGCATGAGGTCTTTTGGCTTCATGGGTGGCGCGTGGGTCTAAATGTTCGGCAAAAATTTCTGATTTGTAACCAAGGGCTTGTAAATAGTTTCTAATCCACCTAGCATGGTTAGAAATGGCATCCCCGTACGAAAAACCAGCCATCAGTTGATGAATTTCTTTCAGTTTCTGTTGTGGCTTTGGGGAAGTGGCTGGAACGGTTGTCAGCCCTAAAATAGTTTCATAGCGATCGATGACTCCATCCCAACTCGCATTTTTCCTAGCATAGTTTTGACCGTTTGCACCGTATTCTGCTAGCTGTTCCATTCCAGCGCGATCGATTTGGGCAAACATCTCTGCCCATTCAAATTCTGTTGCTGCTAGCCAACCTCCCCGCGCGCTTTTGACAGCACTTGCAGTTGCCAAGCAATCTTGATGTACGACTACGGGTCGTCCGTAGAACCAGGCTTCCATCATGACGCGAGAGTAACTTTCATTCCGACTGGGTTGAAATAAAGCCAAGCAGTTTGCTAGCAGTGCTTCTTTCTCGCTTTCTGACACCAAACCAAGATCGGTTAACCCTGGCACAGAGTCGTGAAATGATGTTTCTCCCGAACCAGCTAAAATCAATTGCAAACTAGAGTCTGGATACTTCTGCTTGAAAATAGCATAAGCTCTGACTAAGAAATCTGTATTTTTTGTTGCATCTCGGCGACCGAGATAAAGAATATAGCGTTCTTTTTTGAGTGCGAGATTGCCAATATGAGTTAGAGTCGGATCGTCTTGCTGTCCAACTTCTATTCCCTCTCCAACGACACAACTTTTGCAAATAATCCCAGGACCGTATAACTTTTTGGCAAGTTGCTCTTCACCTTCGCTATTGAATAATAAACCGCGTGCTAGGTGAAACATCTGCTCGACTTGCGGCAAATAAGCATAAGCTTCGTCATGCAAACAGGGTTGTAAAAAAGCGCGATCGGCAACAAGTGACAGTCCATTTAAAATTGGACCGTACAGATAGGGGATGAATAAAAATGCTTGATATTGATGGTGATGAGTTTTGAGAAAGTGTAGTAGTTGGGGCGCACTAATACTCTCCGCGCAAAATATTGCCGCATCATCTAAGCTGACTGGACTGACTCCTGGTTTGAACTGCGCAGTCGGTACTCTCAGCATGAGATGATTGACTTGATTGAAAGCATCGTGATCGGTGCGGACGACCTTAAACCGACGAATTGCAATCCCTTCCTCTTGACTTAATCCAGGCTTGTAATGATTTTCTGCCCAGTTGCGATCGAAAGCTTGACAGCAAGTTGTGAGAATTTCAACTTTGTGTCCTCGTCGAACCAAACGGGAGGCGATCTGCCAAGCTTGTTGTTCTGCGCCGCCTTTTAAAGCTTTACCAAACCAAGGGATTACAATCGCCAGTGGCTTCATACTTTATATCCAATAAGGGCATAATCACGGGGACCAAAAAACCAGTTATGGAGGATTCGCATTTCTGGCTCGTCGCGATCGAAAGGACTCGTTTCGACTGGGTTTAAGTGTAAGATTTGAACGTTATGCAAGCCTTGATAGGTAAACAAGAATTGCATACTTTCTGGGTAGAGGGGTCTTTGGTGAGTCGGATCGGAATAAAAGTCACAAGCCCCTACGAGTAAATTTTGCGGATTTGGCGTTTCAAAAATAGCGATTCCATTTGGTTGTAAGACTCGCAAGACTTCTGTAATCAAGGTGAGCAACTGCGCAAAAGACAAGTGTTCGATAATATGAAAGCCAGTCACGGCTCCCAAGCTATTTTCTGGTAGCGATCGCAGGTAAGTAATAACATCGGCTTCAATCGCCTCCAGTCCCCTAGACTGACATTGCTCGATCGTGACTCGGTTAATATCGAGTCCTTTTGCCGTATATCCGTTGTCACGTAACAGTTCTAGCCATTCACCCCGTCCGCATCCTACATCTAAAATTGTTGCGTCTGGCGTGCCTACGTTGGCAGCGGCAATCTTCGGCAAGTAGACTTTGAGTTTATTTGTAATGTCTTCCCGCGAGCCGCGAAATCGTTCTTCAAACGCGGCATAAAAGGCATCTAGCGAGTGCTGATTTTCATCGAAAAAGCCGATCAAATGCTCTTGACTAAAAGCTCCTGGTAGGCGTTGCCGTGCTTCTTCGAGAAACAGAGTAATCAATCGCTTTTGCTGTGCTAAGTCATTTTTGAGATAGCTATCGTTTCGGTTGTGACGGTCTTCGATCGCCAGCAAGTGAGCATCCATGCTACTAATACGAATACCAATACCATTCAATCCTTCTTCAGTCAACTTGAGGCGATCGCTGAATTGCTCTAAGTTGAATTCACTGGCATGGATGCGAGCGCTATTTTGACTAAGCCGCTCCTCGCTAGCGTTTAAGCGTTCTCGATTTTGCTTGACTTGCTCTTGAGTGGCATGAATCTGGGTCACTTGCTCTTGGGTGACGCTATTGAGCCGCTCTCTAATCCGAGCCAGCTGCGATTCGCTCGAACCGAGGCGATCGCCTAATTGAGCTATCCGAGCTTCTGTAGAACTGAGGCGATCGCTCATGCTACTCATTTGAATTTTTAACTCGGCTACCTGTTCGCTCAGCCGTTGCTCGATCGCCGCTACCTCTCTTAATCCTTGACTGAGAGAAAAATTAACGACTCGTTGCTCTTTCTGAATAAAGTTGTAAATTTTGAGACTATACTTTTTTAACCAACCGACATTAAAGGGAAAGCGATCGAACTTTTTGGGCCAATGAGTGCGGACTTGAGCCTTGAACTCAGCATTACTCGCTAATGCTTCTATGTGGCTGATATTGACCACTTCTTTCGCGATCGCCCCTGTGACATGGCGATCGTGCTGTAATACCGTCAGCAAATCTGGCTGTCGTCGAGAAACTTCCTCTGTAATTTTTTGTTTTAATTCCTCAATATTTATTTCTGGATTATTTGCTTCAATCATTGCGGACTAACTCTGAGATTAACCTACTATTTCTAGCTTAATTTTTTTCGATGCAACAACTAATCCGTAGGCACGATTGTTTTGACTATTTTTGCTGGAACCCCTGCAACAATTTGATAGCTGGGAACATCGCCTTTGACAACTGCACCTGCTGCGACTACAGAATGCTTGCCGATTTTGCAAGGACCAATGACTGTAACATTACTGGCTATCCACACTCCCTCCTCGATCGCAATATCATTTCCTTCAGTCGGAAAATCATACATTCTAGCTTTACCAAACTTGGTGTAATCGTGGGTTCCGGTAATCAAGCTGACGTTATGACCGAAAAAAACATCTTCTCCAATACATATAGTGCCAGAAGATAAGTTAAATAGAGCATTATTGACAACGCACGATGCTGATAGTTTAAGTCTTTGGGGATCGCCATAAACTAAATAATGGTTTAATTGCACTTGTTCGATGCGTTTCTCTAGATCGGCTTGAGCTAGTTTTTGGTTTAAATAACTATCGATTTGTGCTTGCCAATAACCTTGAGATAGTTTTTGACTTAAATAATTATCGACCCACCCTTGCATCCAATTTTTTAATTTAGATTTAAAAAAATTATGATTAAAAAAGGAATTTAAAAATTTATCGATTGTCCCGTACATGCGAGTTCCTCACATAGTCTGATCTGCCTACCTGCGACTTGGAATACACCATCGACGAAATCATTGACTGCTGCTTGGATGGTAATCGCATTTTGAATCCAGTCGAGCATCTCTAAATTTTCATGAGGACCATCGCCAAATGCAATATCAAAAGCATAGCTACCTCCGGCAAGGTGGGGCCAAATAAACTCGAATTCGACTGTCGCTCTACCAATTTCCGATTTTGATAACCAGTAATCGGCAAATTCTTTATCTAAAAGTTCGGTACTCCAACCGGAAAGCACGGTTCGCAGACGATCTAATAAAGCAATACCAACGTTTGGTTTTCTGACGCGATCGTGCCTAAATGTAGTAATTCTGACTTTAACAATGTCACCTGGATAAACTAATTGAATTGGGCGATCGTTTGCTCCTAATAAACAGATATCTTCTATTTCTGCTCGACCCGTACCAAATCTTTCATAGTTAGCAAATGATAGAAATGGTTTATTAGTAAAAGGATTGATTTCTTTAATTGTGATTTTCTGAATATCAATATTTTCATCATTCTGATTGTTAATCGCTATACTATGGGGAACATCTGGGCGATCGTGGAGGTGTGAAGCAGTACGTTTATTGACTTCCTCGTGTACCCAAGCTTGATAATGCTTGCAAACTTCCGCTGGTTTACCGCGATCGACAACGATCCCTTGATTCATCCAAAGCGCTTTTGTACAAAGGCGCGAGACTGCCCCCACATCGTGAGATACATATAAAATTGTCCCACCACTATCTTGAAATTCCCGAATTTTTGCCATACACCGATGTACGAACACGCCGTCTCCTACAGCTAGTGCTTCATCCACAATTAAAATTTCGGGATTGACATTAATCGCGACAGCAAAAGCTAAGCGGACAAACATACCGCTAGAATAGGTTTTAACGGGTTGTTCCATAAACTCGCCAATTTCTGCAAAAGAGGCAATTTCTTCAAACTTAGTTTCGATTTCGGCTCGGTTTAAACCTAAAATCTGTCCGTTAAAAAAGACATTTTGCCGTCCGGTAAACTCGGGATTAAACCCGCTCCCTAACTCAAGTAAAGCAGAAACTCGACCGCTAACATATACTTCCCCTGTTGTGGGTGTTAGCGTTCCTGCAATAACTTGTAATAACGTACTCTTACCAGAACCATTTTGACCGATAATTCCTACAGTTTCCCCCTTTGTTACCTCTAGGCTGATATCTTTCAACGCCCAGAATTCCTGGGCGCGGCTTTTGCCAGGTAATAAAATCTCTTTGAGTCGATCTATCGGGCGGTTGTAACACCTGTAGCACTTCGAGATTTGTTTTAAGGAAATTGCAATCTCACTCATCACACGCTGCTAGGCAAAACTAGAGGACATCGGCAAAAGCTGGGCGTAACTTCTTGTATATCCAGAAGCCGCCTGCAAACACAACCAGAGAAACTATGCCAGCAATTGCCCACTCTCCCCAATGTTTCACTTCTCCCACTAACACCAAGCCGCGATAAGTTTCTGCGATCGTTGCCATTGGATTTAACCAGAATACCCAGTCTCTAATTTGAGGTGGAATGAGAGATTCGGGATAAACAATTGGCGCTAAATATAACCAGATATTTAAAATAACTGCTAAAGTCTGAGGAATATCTCGCAAAAATACTGTTAGTCCCGCGGCAATATATGCCAGTCCTGATGTAAATAGTATTTGAGTCAGCCAAAGTAGAGGTAGCAGTAAAAGCGTGATGTGAATCGTTTTTGTGGTTACTGCTACCAGAAAAATCAATGCCATCAATCCAAACGTGCTTTCAACAAATGCAGATAGCACTGGTACTAAAGGTAGAAGAGACAAAGGAAAAACAACTTTCTTAACTAGGTTAGTATTGCCTACAACTGAGTTTGAAGACTGTAACAGTCCGTTGGTAAAAGCTATCCAAGGCAACAATCCGGCAAACAGCCACAAACCAAATGTCAAACTATTATTTTCTGGTAGCCCTTTTAAGTTAAGCCTGACCTTCATCACAATTGAAAATACATAAGTGTAAATTAATAATTGTGACAGTTGGTTTAACAAGGGCCATATATTCCCTAAAATCGACCCCTTATACCGCGCCTCTAGATCCCGCTGTACTAAAGTCCTAAGTAGGTAGAGCTTTGTCCATAATTCAGGCTTAACTAACAGCGATCGCTTCAGATTTTTAGCTAGATCTTTAACTAAATGAATAACTTCCTTTACCGAACGCCGATAGATGTTCCCTTGCAGCAAGCCTGTAGCGATTGGTAGGAGTCCCACAACAATGAGGGCAATCCTCATCTGGCGTAATAGAGGAGCATTAATTAGGTCAAAATAGCCTAACATGCCGATCGCGAGAGCAATTGCGATCGCAACTTTGCCGCTTGCCAGCAAAACATGGCTTTTTTTCCTGCTAGCGATTGGCGGGAACAGGAGCAAATAACCTCCTCTGTAGGCTAAAGTCGCCTCTAGTAAGATAGCTATTCCTAGAATCAAACCGAGCAGTGGAGTTAGCATTAAGCCCAAGCTATAGGAGTTTTAAGAACAGTAGTATAAAAAATCTGCTTGACGGCAACACTCAGCCTTTAAATTGCGTTAGTTACGCTCAAAGCAAAAGTTGCCTTCGCTGCGATCGTTTTGATGACTAACGGACAAGACCAAATGAAGCATGAATTAGTTTCCCACAAAAAGTTACAAGATACTCTTTCACACCGTCGTTTCAAAGTCAAGTCAGTTGTCAGTTGTCAGTTATTAGTGACTAGTGGCTGGTGGCTGGTGACTGGTGGTAAATAGGGTGTGGGGTGTGGGGTGTGGGGTGTAGTGAGTGGTGCGTGGTGCGTGGTGAAGCAGCGGACGGTGAAGCGTCTTCACCGGCATTAGCTGCGTCGTGGTGCGTGAGTCATTAATTCGTCCTCTGCTCCCCTGCTCCTCTGCTCTCTTATCCCCGACTCCCGACTCCCGACTCCCGACTCCCCCATATCCCAGAAAGCTCCCAATTCAGCTACACTGATTCATGGTTCGTGACGAATTGCAGTACTGGAATGGAAATCGGACAGAAAGTTAAAGTATATCGCCTGAGAGACAGAGTCTCTCCCCCCGTTGTCAAGCGACTCGGACAAGTCGGTACGGTCAAGGGTTTTAAAATGACTGACGGTAGCGGCGTTGGTGTTGTAGTCCAGTTTGATGACAACTTTAGCACTTGGTTTTTTGAAGACGAAATTAAACCTACGTGACTGGGAAGATGTCTGGAAGGGTTTTCGTGAGAGAAACTTGACCAGACATAACTTATTTGCACTCATCAGGAAAGCAAACAATGCCCCTCATTTTGACATTTTTGGGCAAGGGTGGGACTGGACGCACGACGATCGCGATCGCAGCAGCCAAGCGTCTAGCCAGCCAAGGACAGCGCGTTCTATTGGCAACGGATGACAATCAACCAGGATTGGGGTTGTTACTAGATACGTCCCTAGCAGTTGAACCCCAAGAAGTAGCGACAAATCTTCAAGTCGTCCAGTTAAAAACTTCGACTTTGTTGGAACGTAACTGGGATGAGGTGAAAAAGCTAGAGGCGCAGTATCTTCGCACGCCCATAATTAAGGATGTCTACGGACAAGAATTGGTCGTGTTGCCAGGAATGGATAAAGCATTAGTACTTAACGCTTTGCGAGAGTACGATGCTAGTGGCAAGTATGACGCGATCGTTTTCGACGGTAGCGGCGACTCGTCGATGCTGCGGTTGTTAGGAATGCCAGAAAGTCTCAGTTGGTATGCCCGTCGCTTTGGTAAGTTGTTGACAGATTCCGACTTGGGAAGAACGGTATCGCCGTTTCTCCAGCCCCTCCTAGCCAGTATCTTTAATGTCAGTTGGACTGGTGATAACTTTTCCCAACCGACGAGTAAAGTTACGAACATTCTAGAGCAGGGAAAAGCTGCCCTTGCCGATCCCAAACGCCTTGCTGCTTATTTAGTCGTGAATGACAATCCGGCAAGTATGACAACGGCACGTTATTTGTGGGGAAGTTCTCAGCTGATTGGCTTAACTATAGCAGGTGCGATCGCCAATCAATCAACTGCGATAGAAGCCCTTAAATCTGAGTTTTCGCCTTTGCCAGTCAGTAGCGTTCCGACTGCGACTCCTGGCGACTGGCAACTCCTCATAGATGCTCTACCAGATTTTACCCAACCTGCACCAGCTCCCAAACCCCTAGAAATTGACGTAGCAGCGCGTCAAGTCCGCGTCTTTTTGCCAGGATTTGATAAAAAGCAAGTCAAGCTAACTCAATCGGGCAGTGAAATTACCATAGAAGCAGGCGATCATCGTCGCAATATTATCCTTCCCCCAGGTTTGAGCGGCAAAACTGTAACTGGTGCAAAATTCCAGCAGGGCTATTTGATCGTATCTTTGTAATTATGAGTAATAAGGACGCACAGCCGTGCGCCCTTATTACCACGACTCCCTACTCCCTATTTTTATGTCAGATCCAACTCCCTCTTCTGCATTTCCAAATAGTAATTCAGAGCAGGCTGCTGAGCAAATTGGGTCTGCTACCAATCCTGTTGCTAGTTTACAAAGCGATCGCAGTGGCAAAACCAGGCAACTGCTAGGTATGAAAGGCGCGAGTCCTGGCGAAAGTTCGATTTGGAAAATTCGCCTGCAATTGATGAAGCCGATTACCTGGATTCCCTTGATGTGGGGTGTCATTTGTGGGGCGGCTTCTTCGGGACAGTATACTTGGACGCTGGAACACGTTTTGATTGCCGCTGCTGCTATGTTGCTGGCAGGACCGCTGTTGACGGGTTATACCCAAACCCTCAACGATTTCTACGATCGCGAAATCGATGCAATTAACGAACCCTATCGCCCAATCCCCTCTGGGGCAATTTCCGTTCCCCAAGTCGTAACCCAAATTCTCGTGCTGCTGGTGGCTGGCTTGGGAGTTGCTTTTGCTTTAGATCTGTGGGCGGGACATCAGTTTCTCACAATTACAGCATTAGCAATAGGCGGTTCTTTCCTAGCATATATATATTCAGCTCCACCACTCAAACTGAAACAGAATGGTTGGTTAGGTAATTATGCTTTGGGAGCAAGTTATATTGCCTTACCCTGGTGGACTGGTCATGCTTTGTTTGGCGATCTCAACTGGACGATCGCAATTTTGACGCTGATCTACAGCATGGCAGGCTTGGGAATTGCCGTGGTCAATGATTTTAAGAGTGTAGAAGGCGATCGCCAATTAGGGTTAAAGTCTCTACCAGTCATGTTTGGTATTTCTACAGCGGCTTGGATTTGCGTTTTGGCGATCGATATTTTTCAGATGGGAATTGCAGCATACTTAGTCAGTATTGGTGAAAACTTGTACGCGACTATTCTCATCTTCTTAGTCATTCCGCAGATCGTATTTCAGGACATGTATTTCTTGCGCGATCCGCTGAAAAATGATGTTAAATATCAGGCGAGCGCTCAACCATTTTTGGTATTAGGAATGCTCCTGACTGGCTTAGCACTGGGTCATGCTGGAATCTAAAAATTTCAACGTAGGGTGGGCATTGCCCACCTAACCAAAAAAGCATCCTAAATTTCGTACATTTGTTTGTGCTTTGCCATTAACTGTAAGTACTTCTCATGTGTTTTAGCTTGTACCCATTTTTCTTTGAATATTGCCGCAGATTCAGCTTTAATTGGATCGACTTCATAAGGTAAAATATCTTTTCTTGCCTGAAGCTGTGCGTCTGGAGCAGCTATTTTTTGAGGATTGGTTTTATATTTTCTGCCACTTTTATGATTTGCATAACGACGCGATCGCGTGTAGCCCATCTGTAAAAACTTTCGCGCCATATCTGCACCAACAAAATCATCTGCTGTTAAATAATTTAGAAATAATTCATATATTTTTTGGCTAGATTCTCTAGCAAGATCAGGAGTTTTGAATCGCCAGTGCGGTAAAATTTCTGACTTATATGGTTCAACTAAAAGCACTCCCTGTTCGCCTTTACCCACTCGATAAAACTCTGGATGTTGGCGAAAATCAATGGTTTTAAAATCTAGAGAATAATCGAAAGCCGTCATATTTCGATCTTTATAAATGACTTCATGTAAGTTATATCTGCCATGTGTCATTTGTCATGAGTCATTAGTAAGGAATGGCGTTACTTCAGATCTGTAGGGGCGCTTTCTCTGTGCGCCCCTACTGCAAATGTCACGTACGCTTAGATACACTTTAGCCAGTCTCTCAGATCGCTACTTTTAGCGGGAGTGTGTCAGGATTGTGATGTTGCAATTCCTCGATCGTTGTTTATGCTAACTCAAACAGATACTTCTGTCATTCCCTTTCTCGGTGCTGATGTTGCAGCAACTTACGATGCTGCTAAGGTCGTTATCCTACCAATTCCCTACGAAGCAACAACAACCTATCGCCGTGGTTGCGAAAATGGTCCCGATGCAATTCTAGAAGCTTCCCAGCAAGTGGAATACTACGATGAAGAACTCGACTGGGAGATCGGCTGCGATGCCGGTATTTATACGTACCCCTCAATTGCCGATACTCGCGATCGGCAAGTTTCACCAGAAGAGATGCTAAAAGCCACTCAGGAAACGGTTTACAAACTAGTTCGAGACAATAAGTTTGTCATTGCTTTGGGTGGCGAACATAGTATTACGACAGGTGTTGTCGAGGCATATCGTCAAGCATATCCAGATGAACCTTTTACCGTAGTACAAATTGACGCTCACGGCGATTTGCGTCATGAATATGAAGGCTCGATCCACAATCATGCTTGCATCATGCGGCGAGTGGTTGATATGGGTTTACCAACCGTCCAAATTGGGATTCGAGCAATTTGCAAAGAAGAAGCCGAACTGATTAAAGCGAAAAATCTGACTGTATTTCGCGCCAGAGAAATTGCTAACCAACCCGATTGGATTGAAAAAGCGATCGCATCTATTCCAACTCAAAAAGTCTTTCTGACCATCGATCTAGACGGTATCGATCCAACTTTGATTCCAGGGGTTGGCACTCCCGAGCCAGGCGGCTTAAATTGGTATGCTTTGCTTTCCTTCTTGAGACAAGTCATGGAAAAACATCAAGTCCTTGGCTTGGATATTATGGAATTAGCACCAGTCGCCGATTCAGTAGTTTCACAGTTCACGGCAGCGAAATTAGCGTATAAACTAATCGGGTATCAAGCATTATTTCAGGGCTGGAAAAGTACTTAATTTTTTGTCATTTGTCGTCGGTCATTGGTTAATCGATCGCGTCGATTACCAATGACTAATGACCAGCGACCGATAACGAATAACCAATAGTTTTGAGTTAAAGATAAGATATATTCCTATTCCCAATATATGACTATTCAAACTAACATTCAACCTCCTAAATTGCGCTATGCACCTGATTTTGAATTAAGAGGTATAGATGCTCAAGTTCACCACCTGGCTCGTTATTTAGAAAAATTCCGAGCTGTGGGTGTTGTATTTATGAGTCATAATTGCGATTATGTACAGTCATATATTGAAAGATTAAAAACAATCCAAGTAGAATTGCAAGACCGAGGTTTTACTTTGATTGGAATTAATGCAAATCAGGATCTCGAAGATCGTTTCGAGCAGATGAAAAACTTTGCCAACTACTATCACCTGAATTTTCCCTATCTTTGGGACTCTACCAGAGACGTAACGGAAAGTTTTGGGGCAAAAACAACACCAATGTCTTTTTTGATCGATACAGAAGGCTGCATTCGCTACCAAGGGGCGATCGACGATCGCCCCGCAGAACCAGCAGCAGTAAAACAGCCTTATTTACGCAAAGCTATTTTGGAATTGCTACAAGGACAACCCATTTCCATTGCTGCTACAGAAAGCATCGGCTGCGCTCTGCAATGGGGCAACTAGAGACAGAGTTACCCTCTACTGCTATCTTTAATGGGAGGCGAATATGAATTAAATTTCAGTTGTATGTTGAAACCTTACAAACGAGTTTTGCTCAAGCTCAGTGGCGAAGCTCTGATGGGTAACTTGGGTTATGGGATTGACCCAAGTGTAGTCGAAGGAATCGCAGGTGAAATCGCAGAAGTTGTTGCCCTCGGCGTGCAAGTCGCTGTTGTCGTAGGTGGTGGCAATATTTTTCGCGGTGTAAAAGCATCCGCATCTGGTATGGATCGAGCTACTGCTGACTATATCGGGATGATTGCTACCGTGATGAATTCCCTGACGTTGCAAGATTCATTAGAACGCAACGGGGTACAGACGCGGGTACAAACTGCGATCGCCATGCAAGAAGTTGCAGAACCATATATTCGCCGTCGCGCCATCCGCCATTTAGAAAAAGGCAGGGTGGTGATTTTTGGTGCTGGTTCGGGTAATCCTTTCTTTACTACCGATACGACTGCTGCATTGAGAGCGGCAGAGATAGATGCTGAGGTAATTTTTAAAGCAACGAAGGTAGACGGGGTTTACGATGCCGATCCTCATCTCAATCCAAATGCCAAACGCTATCAAACCTTGACATACGGTCATGTGTTGGCTCAAGATTTACGGGTAATGGATAGTACCGCGATCGCCTTGTGCAAAGAGAACAACATCCCTATTCTGGTATTTGACCTCACGGTGAGAGGTAATATTCGCCGCGCTGTGATAGGAGAATCTATAGGGACGCTTGTGGGAGGTTTCTGTGAAGTTAGCTGAAGCTGAAAGTACAATGCAAAAAACCGTTGAGGCAACTCAACGATCTTTTAACACTATCCGTACTGGTCGTGCGAATGCCAGTCTGCTCGACCGCGTGATGGTGGAATACTACGGTTCCCCTACATCTTTAAAATCGCTAGCTAGCATTAGTACACCTGATGCAACTACGATTACGATTCAACCTTTCGATCGCAGTACTCTGAATTCGATTGAAAAAGCTATTTCCATGTCAGATGTGGGGTTAACTCCTAATAATGACGGTTCGACGATCCGATTAAATATTCCGCCACTGACTAGCGAACGCCGCAAGGAATTTATCAAACTGGCGGCGAAGTACGCTGAAGAGGGTAAGGTTGCCATTCGCAATATTCGCCGCGATGCGCTGGAGACGATTCGCAAGCAAGAGAAAAGTAGCGAAGTGACTGAGGACGAAGCGCGAGATCTACAAGATCGATTGCAAAAGTTGACCAATAAGTATATCGAGCGCATTGACGAATTGCTAGCAGAGAAAGACAAAGAGATTTCGACCGTGTAGCCTCGAACAGACCAGGTACAGCCTGGTCTGGCTGCTTATTTTGATTTTTATGTGAGTTTTTGTATGGGAAGCGGGCAAAATTAGGTAAAGTTTTGTAAGGCTATCCGCCTTGATGTAGAGATAACCCATAGGAGTTAAATTGTAGTCTTATGTACGATTGCATCATCGTTGGTGCTGGTCCAGGTGGAGGATCGGCAGCCTATCATCTAGCGAAACAGGGACGTTCGGTTTTAGTGCTAGAGAAGGAATCGCTACCACGCTATAAACCTTGTGGGGGAGGCGTATCGCCAGAAGTTGCCAAATGGTTTGATTTTGATTTTTCTCCAGCGATTTCGGTAAAAGTTAATACCATTCGCTACACCTGGAAAATGGACGACCCCGTACAGGCAGAGTTACGCACGCCAGAACCGATGTGGATGGTGCGACGGGACGTATTCGACCACTTCTTAGTTCAGCAGGCACAAAAACAAGGGGCAGAACTGCGGGATAGTACAGAAGTTACCGGGATCGAATTTAAAGGCGATCGCTGGTACGTCAAAACTGCGAACCAAGTGTTTGAAGGACGTTATCTGATTGCAGCTGATGGCGCAAAAGGTCCAATGGCGAAGTGGTTGGGCTTCAAAGAACGCAAGCGCCGCTTGGGTGGTGCTTTAGAAGCAGAAGCCCCCGCCAAGGTGGATGATAGTAACATTGCCCACTTTGAATTTGGCATGGTGAAAAACGGCTATATCTGGAATTTCCCCAAAGCTGACGGCTATTCTATTGGTATTGGCACGTTTCGAGGTGGAGAAGGACAGGACTTCAAACAAATTTTGAGCGAATATGCCACTCTCTTTGGCATTGATGTCAAGACTTGCAGACAATACGGTCATCCTCTTTGTTTGTGGGATGGAACGCAAAAGCTCCATACTCAAAATGCAATTCTTGCTGGAGAAGCAGCTTGTGTCGTCGATCCATTCACTGCGGAAGGGATTCGTCCCTCAATCTTTACCGGAGTGAAAGCCGCGGCCGCGATCGATCGCGCGCTTGCAGGCGATATCAATGCCTTAGAACAATATACCGACACCATTAACGAAGAATGGGGTAGCGATATGGCTTGGGCGCAAAAACTAGCAGGTGTATTCTACCGAGTTCCTGGTATTGGCTATAAAGTCGGTGTCAAGCGCCCTTCTGCGACTCAGCGCATGGGACAAATTTTGTGTGGCGAGTTAAGTTATGGCGATGTAGCAAATCGTGCCTTAAAGCGTCTCAGTGGTAGTCTGATCCCTGGTATGGGTGGGTAATATTTCGATGCGAGTAGGGGCGCACAGCTGTGCGCCCCTACTGACGATCCTGCTGGTATGCCAAATACACCGCTTCCAAAAATGTGTCAGGCTTGACGGCTTGAGGTAATTTTTCCAGGGCGATAATTTTTTTGGTTTGTTTGGCAAGTTCTAAACTGAGTTGCTCTTGAGCTTGTTTGGACATTGCTTTGCGTCTTTGCAAATATTCGCGAATTACTGCAAAATCGTCGGGTAAAATTTGAGAAAAATCGGCTTCAGACTGCAACAATTGCGACATCAGATCGTAAGCTGAATCGCTAATAGGAAAGTTGGCAGATGTATGGGAAATTTCGGTTTGAATCACAATTGTACCTGCAACTAGATCGCCTAAGCGTTTCTCGCGCTGACCGAATATAATTAAAAATGCACCGAGAAACAAGATATCGTCAAAAGGTCGCAGTAGCGATCGCAATATTGCTTGTTGAATGCTGACAAGTCTACCGTCATCTCTGACGACGCGAATTTTAGCAAAACGTTTGCCTGGGGTTTGTCCTTGCCATAAAGTTTCAAATAGGACAAAATAACCTGTATATAAAAAGAATGTGACTAAAAAGGCGATCGCTAGCATCCATAAGCCAACATCTGCATTCCGAAATATTCTGCTCCAAGCTTCTACGACTTGATAAGCAATAAAACTCCAAATAAATAGGAATCCAACTATAAGAAAAGTTAGAATATGGTAGTCTATTAGCAATGCCCAGGCGCGGCTACCAATTCCTGCTAACGTGAATTCTAGTTCGACGCTTTCGGGGGTTTGATGGGTAATGCGGTTGAAGAAGTGCATACTTGGTAGTTGGTAGTTGGTAGTTGGTAGTTGCTATTACCCATCACTTAAATTAGACATCGCGATCGCGTAATTTCAATCCTAGTCCTTCCCGTCGTGTTCGTAAGTCGTAATACACAACAGCTTTAATAACTTGCCAAAATGGCATAATTAAAATTCCTCCGGCAAAGCTTAGAATCCAAGAAATTAGATACACAATTGTGTAGGCAGTGGAGCCTTGTTCTAGGCGTAACAAAAATATTTGAGGGATGTAGCTAAATAAAGCTAAAATTGGAAATGTCACGATAAAAGCTATTAAAACAATTCCTTGAATGCGCCATATAGATGTTTGAGTTAAATTCCAGCTCCTGTTAATACTTTGCCCACCATTAGTATTTTCTTCAACTGCTAGCGGTATCTCAGATATAAATAAACGAGAATATAGCCATACTAAACCAAAAATTAAGGCGACAATTATAATAATCGTTGCCAATATAGCAGCAATTGTTCTCCCGGTGCTGCCAAAAATCGTATTTAGTAAAAATCCAAGAACAAATCCAATTATAGTAGCGATAATAGCGCCAACAATAATAAATCCAAAATAAGCTAGAAATATTAAAAAACTAACTCGAAGCGCGACGAAAAAGAATGACCAAAGACGTGAATTAGTATAGTTGCGAGCATTGCTAATACTTTCAGGTTGGTTGACGAGTTCGCCAAAAGCCAAGCGCGAAATTAGTCCGGCGATCGCAGCAAATTTTGCCCAACCATAGATCGGCACTAAAATCCATAAATGGGCTTGCAAAGCTAACTTTAGATAAGTTTTAAGATGAGAGCTATACATCCTGGCTCCCGCAGTGACGACATTGCCAACACTTAACGGTTGCATCGAACTAGAACTAAACTGGGACATAATGTTATTTTCCCCGATATAAGGGTAGATAATTATAGTTTGCCCAAATTATTGCAGTTATCTTAAAGTAGCTAAAACCAATCTGGTTTAAAATTTATGAATGTTCAACGATGGATTGCTCGCCGAGAACCAAACTGGAAGCGTTTAGACGTTCTGTTAAATCAAGTTGAAAAAAAGGGAATAAAGGCACTTCGCTCTGGTGAAATTAAAGAATTAGCCAGTTTGTATCGCTCTGTAGCCGCAGATTTAGCCCGCGCCCGGACTCAACAAGCTAGTAATATTATTCTTCAAAATTTACAATCTTTAACAACTCGTAGCTATAACCAGATCTATCAAGGTTCGCGGCGACAGGAATGGCAAGCAGTACTAGACTTTTATCGCTGGGGTTTTCCAACCGCAATTCGGCATAACTTTGGTTCTATTGCCTTAGCTACAGTACTCTTTTTATTTGGTGGAATTGTAGCTTGGTGGTATGCGTGGCAAGACCCAACATTTCTATCATTAGTCGTCCCCGATTATTTGATTAAAAAAGTACAAGAAGATCGTCAATTGTGGATGGGTTCGATTGTTGGTGTCGAGCCACTGGCATCTACAAACATTATGACGAATAATATATCTGTCTCTTTCGCTGCTGTCTCTGGTGGAATTACTGCTGGATTATATACAACGTTTTTACTAGTTTATAACGGTTTAAGTATAGGAGCAGTTGCAACTTTAGTCGGACAGAATAATTTAGCTTATCCCTTTTGGGCGTTTGTATTTCCCCACGGTGCTTTAGAGTTGCCAGCAATATTTTTTGCTGGGGGAGCAGGGTTTTTAATTGCTAGAGCTATTATATTTCCTGGTAAATATAAACGGGGAGATGCATTAAAGGTTTATGGCGCTCAAGCCGCTCAATTAGTATTGGGAATTGTTCCAATGTTGGTTATTGCCGGAATCATTGAAGGTTTTTTTTCTCCCAGTCCAATCGTTCCCTCGCCCTTGAAATATTTGGCTGGAATTGGTTTGTTTGCGTTGTTGGTGGTGTATTGTCAGCCGCAGAAATCGCGATCTTGAAAGGCTTTTGTCCTTGTCTCAGCAATTTCTCAACAATTTCTCACCCCTATCCCCTCACCCCTAATCCCCATCGACGATATATTATGGTTGCGGTGCATACTCAAACATAGTGACGATCGCAAGCAGTAGGTTGATATGGCGATTCAATTTGGGCGGGAAATCTGCGGCAACCTGGATATCGCGGAAACGCGAGAGTGGCTGGTGACAAACGGGATTGGCGGTTATGCCTCTGGTACGGTAGCGGGATTGCTGACTCGACGCTACCACGGGTTATTAGTCGCAGCCCTCAAACCGCCTTTGGGTCGCACGTTAATGTTAGCAAAGTTGGATGAAACGATTCTGTATGGCGATCGCTTCTATCCTTTAAATACGAATCGCTGGCGAGATGGAATTGTCAGCCCTGAAGGTTATTTGTGTGTCGAGCAATTTTCTCTAGAAGGGACAGTCCCCGTCTGGCGTTTTGCCTATGCTGATGCCCTATTGGAAAAGCGGGTATGGATGCAGCAGGGAGCCAATACGACTTACATTCAGTATGCCTCCGTTCGCGCCACTGCACCGCTACAACTGGGACTGAAAGCGATGGTCAATTATCGCGATTATCACGGCATTACCCAAGGTAACAGCTGGCAAATGGCTTTAGATCCAGTCGATCTAGGAATTTGCGTCACTGCTTATCCAGGTGCTACACCCCTCTACTTGCTAAGTGATAGTGCAACAGCAACAATCGTTCACAACTGGTACTATGGCTTTGACTTAGCCGTAGAACGCTACCGAGGACTGAGCGATCGCGAAGACCACTTGCACGCAGCAACTTTTCAGGTAACGCTCAACCCTGGGGAATCCTTGACTTTTGTGGCAAGTACGGAAAGCCATCCAAATTTAGATGGCGCAGCAGCCTTGAAACTGCGTCACACCCAAGAACAAAAGCTACTCGGACAGTGGAAAGCCAGTCGTTCGATTAAAGCGAAAGAACCGCCGCAATGGATACACCAGCTGGTTCTAGCTGCCGACCAGTTTATCGTCGATCGCCCTTTGGCAGACGAACCGCAGGGTAAAACGATTATTGCTGGTTATCCTTGGTTTAGCGACTGGGGACGCGACACGGCGATTGCCTTACCAGGATTGACACTTTGCACGGGGCGATCGGAAATTGCCCGTTATATTCTCCGCACTTTTGCTAAGTACGTCGATCGCGGCACGATCCCCAACCGCTTTCCCGATGTCGGGGAAGCACCAGATTACAATACTGTTGATGCGACTTTGTGGTACTTTGAAGCAGTTCGTGCCTACTATAGTGCTACAGAAGATGATGCCCTCATCCAAGAACTATTTCCAGTCCTAGCAGATATTATTGATTGGCACTGTCGCGGTACGCGCTACAACATCCATCTCGATGCAGCTGACGGACTGCTTTATGCTGGGGAAGAGGGATGGCAGTTAACCTGGATGGATGCCAAAATTGGCGATTGGGTCGTCACACCTCGAATTGGTAAACCGATTGAGATTAACGCACTTTGGTATAATGCCGTGCGGAGTATGGCAAATTTCGCCCGTCGGTTAGGTAAGCCGCATCAAGAGTACGAGGCGATCGCCAACCGCACGCTAGCGAGGTTCTCTCGTTTCTGGAATCAAGAGTTAGGCTACTGCTACGACGTACTCGATGGTCCTGATGGCGACGATTCATCCCTACGCCCCAACCAAATTTTTGCCGTCTCTCTACCCTTGGTGGGGGCGCAAGGCATTGCACCTTTACTTAACCCGACACAGCAAAAAGGGGTTGTCGATGCTTGCGGACAGATGTTATTGACTTCTTTTGGCTTGCGATCGCTTTCTCCCGAACATCCCCAATATCGAGGACGGTATGGTGGCGATCCACTGCAACGAGATAGCGCGTATCATCAGGGGACAGCCTGGGGATGGTTAATTGGTGCATTTGTCTCTGCACATTTGCGCGTTTATAAAAATCCCGTGCAGGCGCGTCAATTTCTCGAACCAATGGCAAACCACCTTTGCGATCGCGGTATTGGGAGTTTAAGCGAAATCTTTGACGGCGATGCGCCCATGACTCCACGCGGCTGCATTGCCCAAGCTTGGACTGTTGCAGAAGTTTTGCGGGCTTGGTTTGCTACCGAAGAGTAGGGAGCAGTTATTCAGTTATCAGTTATCAGTTATCAGTGACTATATACCCCACGCACCACGCACCACGCAACAACCAACAACCAACAACCAACAACCAACTACCAACTACCAACTACCAACTACCAACTACCAATTACCAACAACAGTAGTAAATGTGTAGCTTAGCGATCGCTGCGTGATGTTAAAGTAAAGACATTGAAACAATAGCAGCAATATTCACCGATTAATGATGAAGTTCTTGTTCCGCGATCGATCTCGTTCGGCGAACGGGATCGCTTGCGGTTGAGGGCTAACGGGTGTGTTATTTGTTTACGAATTCCTCACTTTACTGATGAAATGGAGTGCCTTCATATGCTCATCAGCTCAGATATTTCACAGAACCTAACCACTCAACAGCTCGTCAAAATTTGGGCAGAGCGATATCAGCCTCAAATCCCCTTCTCTGCGCAACATCATTTTGCCTCTGAGACTCTGTTTCACGTCATTTCGCTGGAGGGCAGACAAGAAACTGTTGCAAAGTTGCATCGATCGCTGATCGAGCTGAACTGCGACTATGCTGCTACTAGAGCGAGCGAGCTGTATGAATTCACTCCATCGACAACCAGTCCAAGTGAAATTACCAACATCGTGCAGTGTACTGTTGAAATCTACTTAAATCTACTGGAGTTTTACAAGCAGCCATCATACTCTCTTAACGAGACAGTCCAAGCTGGCAAGGGCGATCGCGTACAATTAGTTGGCTTGAGCAATACAGACATCATCAAGCTAGCTAGCTTTGTAGAACCACTGCTGTTAGAGTATCAAGAGCGTCACCAAATTTCTCATGATTGGGCGAAGCTAGGCTTTCTCACGACTCACTTCAACCTTAGCAATGTAGCGCTATTAGAAAATTTGAATGCTGTCGAGCAAATTTTTGTCAAACCTTACTTCAAGTTTCTAGAAGAGCAGGTAGCGCTGCCGTGGCTGCGCGTTTGCGAGGCAGCAAGTAAGCATGATTTTAGTTCGCCTGCGTTTCAAGTCGTTCACCACATGCTACCAGAGGTCGAGGCGATCTCTCATCGGGTTTATATGAATCTCTTGCGACAGTTTCCCAAAACCAGCACACGGCGGGGAAGATTGGATCATCCTAGCGTGAAGCATTCGTGCCTCCGAGACTTAGATATGTTTCAAGCATACTTGTGGCTTTGCGTGTTGCAGGGTAGCTTGGCTCCAATTGAAGATGAGCTGGTGCGTTTGTGTACGATGGTTATGCCACGGGTAGGTGCGACTTGGGAAATGACCGCTGTGTGGAACGTTCTATTGGTAGCAGAGATAATGAATCGCACTTGGATGAGCGAGCAAAAATTTCTTAAGCCTTACACAAACGGGCTGATACGGGCATTTGAGCGATCGCAAAGTCAGTTTGTTGTCGAATCTTGACCAAAATCATTATCCTTTCAACTGATGAACTCGCTGCCATTCTTCCGGCGTGATTTTGTAGTTAATACCGGGAGCGCGAATTACAGGTAAATTGCTCAAAACGCGATCGTAAAGCAATTCCGATCGCCTTAATGGTTGTCCCAACAATTTACGAATACAGTGAATTTTGACATGAAATTTACTATCAGCTTTACTTAGATCGAGCCAATAGTCTTTATCGGGTAATTCTGTTAAAGCTTGTACGGGTTCTGCGACTTCCGCGATCGCATATATTCCTGCTTTTTCTCCTGCCATCCACACCAAAACTCCATCACCCACAGCAATCTCTTTGCTATAGCGAGTCACCCGCCACGGAATTGTTTCTAATTCCCGAATTGCATCTAAAATTCGGTAATATTTAGGGTTTCCTTGAAATAGCCAGTAATTTGTCATTTGTCATTTGTTGTTAGTTAACAGTTGATGGCTGACGGTTGACTGTTCCCTGTTCCCCGTTTCCTTTTCCCTAACAACTGATAACTGATAACTGTCAACTGTTAACTGTTAACTGTTAACTAATAATGGCTGTACGTGAGCGGGAAAATTGGCGGTTCTGAGTGCTTCTACAGCGGTTCTACTATCTTGTACCCAATAACTGCGTCCAAGGCGTACTAGTTGACGGTTATGGGTATCTTGAATAATAGCAAACACTGGAATTTTCGCTTTTTCTTTCTCTTCTACCTGCTTTTGCAAAATTTCTTGTAAGCGATGTTGTTCCTGGATGTTTCCAGCTTGTAAGGGGTCAAGTTCTACCATGACTAAACGGACGTTTTCTATTGGTTCTACATCTTCAATAATCATTTGTACTTTGTCGTCTCGTCGATCGACTTTACCCCAAACAATTAATCGCGTATCTGCTTCTAACAGATGGGAAATGCGTTCGTAGGTTCTAGGAAAAACAACTGCTTCTGTTTGTCCTGTCAAATCTTCTAACTGTAAAATTGCCATGCGATCGCCTTTTTTCGTGGTTACGGGTTTCATGCTAGTTAGCATCACTACTGAACTCACAGAGGCTTCGCTGGAAATGTTTTCTAAATTGCTTAGACTAATCGGAGATAAAATTTGTGCTGCTTGACTGACTGCTTTGAGGGGATGATCGGAGACGTAAAAACCTAATAATTCTTTTTCTTTACGTAGCTTTTCCGATTGTTGGAAATCTGCTACTGGGGGTGCTTTGGGAGCAGAATCAAAACTACTTTCCGACTGACTAGCATCTGTCAGTCCCCCTAAATCAAATAAACTAAATTGACCGATCGCTCTATCCTTAGCACGGGATTGCGCCCAATCGTGAACTAGCTCTAAATCTTTTAATAATTGCTGCCGATTTGGTTCGAGTTTGTCGAAAGCACCGCAATAAATTAGTGGTTCAATAGTTCGACGGGTGACAGCACGTAAATCGACGCGATCGCAAAAATCAGCTAAAGATTTAAATTTGCCTTCTGCGCGTGCTTTTAAAATCGAGGCGATCGCTTCTCCACCGACTCCTTTAACTGCTGATAGTCCGAATAAAATGTTGTCTTCTATTGGCGTAAAATCTACCCCAGAACGATTTACATCTGGTGGTTCGATTTGAATATTCATGTTCAAACAGGTAGCAATATATTTTTGTACCTGTTCTGTTTTGTCGCTATTGGCTGTTAATAGCGCCGCCATGTATTCTACAGGAAAATTCGCTTTGAGATAGGCAGTTTGATAAGTGACGTAACCGTAAGCTGTGGAATGGGATTTATTGAAGCAGTATTCAGCGAACTTCATCATCTTCTCAAATAACTCTTCAGCTATTTGTTTTTTTACCCCATTTCTTGCTGCACCATCAACAAAAATTTCTCTTTGCTTCTGCATTTCAGAAGTTTTCTTTTTCCCCATCGCACGTCTTAACAAATCCGCCTGTCCGAGGGAATATCCGGCTAAATCTTGAGCAATTTTCATGATTTGCTCTTGATACACCATAATTCCATAGGTTTCTTGCAAGATTGGCTCTAATATGGGATGCTCGTTTTCAATTGCTTCTTTACCGTGTTTGCGATTAATAAATTTTGGAATTAAACCAGCATCTAATGGTCCTGGTCGATATAAAGCCAGCACTGAAGAAATATCTTCGATACAAGAAGGTTTTAAATCTCGAACAATCTGACGCATTCCTGAGGATTCTAGCTGAAATACTCCTTCTAACGCGCCTGCTTCTAGCAGCTTATAAGCTTTTTCTACATCTTCAGGAATTTTATCAGTTTCACCTTTGGCTAAAATTTTCTGCACTTTTCTTTCATTTGCCGTAACTTCATACGGATCGACTTTAATGTGGCGATATTGTTGGATCAGTTGAATCGACTTCTGAATTAAAGTCAAATTCTTTAATCCTAAAAAGTCCATTTTCAACAATCCCATTGCTTCGATGTCTTCCATAAAATATTGGGTAATGACATCGCCTTCTTTATTTCTTTGTAATGGAACAACTTCATCTAACGGATCGGATGAAATCACAACTCCGGCTGCATGAACGCCGTAAGTTTTGTTCGTTCCTTCAATTCGCATCGCCATATCAACCCAGCGGCGAACATGGGGTTCGTTGTCGTATCTATCCTTAAACTCTTGTTCTGGTGTTTCGTCAGAAATCATCACCGCCAGTTTAGTTGGCTTACCCCGCACCACAGGGATTAATTTCGCCATTTTGTCTGATTCGGCGTAGGGAATATCCAACACTCGCGCCACATCTTTTAAAACAGCTTTGGATGTGAGGCGGTTAAATGTGATAATTTGCGCGACTCGATCTTCACCGTATCTCCGCGTGACATATTCAATGACTTCATCGCGTTTTTCAATGCAGAAATCGGTATCAATATCAGGCATTGATTTGCGTTCTGGATTCAAAAATCGCTCGAATAGCAAACCGTGATGTACCGGATCGATATTAGTAATTTGCAGACAATATGCAACTAAAGAACCAGCAGCCGAACCGCGTCCTGGTCCTACGGGAATGTCATTGTCTCTAGCATATTTAATGTAATCCCATACAACTAAAAAGTAAGTCGAAAAGCCCATCTGCTGAAGCATTTTCAACTCATATTCCAACCTTTCTTTATAGACTGGTTCGATTTGATTGCGAGATTTACGATTGAGGCGTTCTAGCAATCCTTCCCAAGCAACTTCTTCTACATAAGTATCAGCTGTATGTCCGGCTGGAACTGGGTAATTAGGCAGTCGCGGTTCGCCTAAAATGTGATAGGGTTCGATTTTCTCGGCAACTTCTAAAGTTGTGGCGATCGCCTCTTGGATAATATCATCTGGCAAATGATCGCGAAATAATTGCGCCATCTCCTCAGCGGACTTCAAATATTCCGTACCGCTATAGCGCATCCGATTATCTTCGGAAATTAGCTTACCCGTTTGAATACACAATAATGCGTCGTGAGCATCAACGTCAAAACAGGAAATATAATGGGAATCGTTTGTGGCAACAAATTTAATATCTAACTCTCTAGCGATTTTGATAATTTCTACATTTACCGTTCTGTCTTCAGGAGAACCGTGATCTTGAATTTCTAAATAGAAATCATCGCCAAACACATTTTTGTACCATTTAGCAGTTTCTCGCGCTATATCTGGTTTACATTGTAGGATTGCTTGGGGAATTTCTCCACCTAAGCAAGCACTAGTAACAATTAAACCTTCCCGATACTGTTCTAATAGTTCTTTATTCACGCAAGGACGGGCAAATATTCCCTTACCTTGAAATCCTTTGAGGTGAGAAATCGACGTAAGCTTAACTAAATTTTTGTAACCTTTAGTATTTTTCGCTAAGACAACCTGATGATATTTTCTGACTCTACGGCGTTCTTTGTTTTCAATATCGCCGTTAATTACATACATTTCATTGCCAATTATTGGCTTAATATTCTTACTACGACAAACTTTAATTAACTCGATCGCCCCATACATGACACCGTGATCGGTAAGCGCGATCGCAGGCATACCCAATTCTATCGCCCGATCTACTAGTTGCGGTAGCTGGCTGGCACCATCGAGCAGGCTGTAATCGCTATGGATGTGTAGACCGACGAAAGACATAGAAGCATCCCACAGTGGCTATGACAGAAGTATAGGATACCGGATTTTGGATGCACTAGGGTGGGTACGTGCATTCTCCTGAAAGTAATTTAATAATAGGTGTGTTGGTATCGTAGCGGCTATAGCGAACGCGGACGATCGCCACTTTGGGAGCGTAGAATATATGCTGCAACAGCTCAAACTGGATATGACTAAGCTAGAGGACTCTACCAAAGTCCTGCCTCATCCACCATTGCTTGACAGCCACTCAGCAGGCTGGAACGATCTTTTTCTGGCTTACTACCATCATCCAGGTTATGAGACTCCAACAGAGCATTTGATGGCGCAACACGTCCTCGATGTGAGCGATCGCCATAATTGGGTACAGCACGAAAGGCGCGTAGGCGATCGTTATCAGTCTTACTGGTTTGGTAATGGCGAGATTGCTTTTTGTCCGGCTAACACGCTGCATTGGGCAGTATGGCAGCAAGAAGTACGCTTTACTCTGATTACCTTTACTCCTCAACTTTTAGCAAGATTGGCAAATGAATGTACGGATCGCGATCGCCTGGAACTAATTCCTCGTTTTCAATTTGTCGATCCGGTAATTCAACAACTCGCCTCAGCTTTGAAAGCAGATTTACAGGCTGGGTGTCCCGCTGGACGGATTTATGGCGAGTCTGTCGGCGTTGCTTTAGCCGTACATTTGCTTACTACCTGCTCCACATTACCACCAAAAATCTCTACATATTCTGACGGGCTACCACAGTACAAGTTGCAACAGGTGACTGATTACATTCACGCTCATCTAAATCTAGAGATTAAATTATCAGATTTAGCTCGGATTGTAGGCATGAGTCAATATTATTTCTGTCGTCTATTTAAACAATCTACGGGCATGACACCCCATCAATATTTGATTCGGCTGCGGGTAGAAAGAGCAAAACAATTACTCAAACAACCAAATTTAGCGATCGCAGATGTAGCGTTTCAGTGTGGTTTTTCGCATCAAAGTCACTTGAGTTGCCATTTTCGTCGCTTAACGGGGATGTCTCCCAAAACATTTCAACAGCAATAGCAAGAATTTGCTCAAAATTGCAAGAACTTGTGCGACGTTAGCCAACAATCTCAGCTAAATTCATAACATTCATTACCGAGAGCGCTAAGGAGGCTGAGAATGTTGAGATTGAGTGGATATTGGCTATACGCTACCAGCATTATCCATGTTTTAGTTGGTTTATGGCTCTATGCCGAACCGCTATCGAATATTGCTCGGAGTGGATTTTTCAACGCAGTAGATCCATTTTGCGATCGCAATACTGCCTTTTGGTTTTTGATGGTTGTGCCATTACTTTTTGCTATGGGACAACTATGTTGCTGGGCACAAATTCAAAGTATAACTCTTCCAAATTTTCTTGGTTGGTGTCTTCTAGTAACTGCTCTAGTTGGGATATTTTTGATGCCAATTTCAGGGTTCTGGTTGCTGATACCACCGTCTGTACTAATAATCATCACCTCACATCAGTCTAAAAGTAATACCACTAGTATTTCTTATAAAGCTTAAAAGGAGAGATTCATATGTTTGTCGAACAAAACAAAGCGATCGCTCTGCGTTTTGCTACTGAAGGGTGGGGAACTAATCCTAATTGGAAAAAAGCTTGGGATGAGTTAGTCTCGTCAGAGATCGTACATTACTTTTGTAGCTGGGCTGAACCAATTCGAGGAATAGAGGCAAACAAAAAATTTGCAGTGAGTTTATTTCAAGGATTTCCCGATATTCGACAGACAATTGAAGAGACGATCGCCCAGGAAGATAAAGTGATGTATCGTTCTACTCTTCAAGGTACTCACACGGGAATATTTATGGGAATACCACCTACAGGTAAGGTTATAACTGTCAATGGGAGTTTCAATTTATTCCGCATTTCTGAAGGGAAGATTGTGGAATGGTGGTATGAATTGAACTTGCTAGAAGTCATGAAACAAATGGGAGTCATTACCGAACCTGCCTTGAAATAGCTTTTCTACATCTTTTAGTAGTTTGCTCAATTATCTCCCTTGGTTCCTAGATATTCTGCAACCCATCTCCGAAATGCCTTAATTGCGACATTTCTTCCTTCTACTTTACTCCGATCGACATACCGAGGAATGGCTTCTACAATTGGCAAATTAGGAAAAACTTGACTTTGTTCTGTAGCAACATACTGCCGTTCTTGCAGCACATATAAATTAAGCGATCGCCCATTATAAACCCACAATTCAGGAACACCTAACGCGGCGTAGCTATTCTTTTTAATCTCCGAATTGCTGGTAAAATCGATCTCAATTGCTAAATCTGGTGGAGGATCGAAGTTCAGATCGATCCTCTCCTTACCCCTAATTACTGCCTCATTTTGGATATAAAAACAAGCATCAGGTTCCACACCAGCATTTATAACTTGTCGTTTGAAAGTAGTCGAACCCAGAGACGCAAACTCAATATCGAGTTCTTCCAGCAGGACTTTCACCAAATCCCCAATATTCTCTTTACCACTTTCATGTCCTGCCAATGGAACCATAATTTCCAACATTCCTTGATAATATGCGATTCGAGAAGCACGGCGATCGCCCAACTCTGCTAATATTTGCTCAAAATCATCCCAGCTAATATTGCGTAAAGTTACCTTTTGCCCTGGTTGCACATCAATTTGACTTAATTGAAGTAGCATTTTCACACTCTCCTTTTAATACTTTTGACTCACGAAAAATCTCTTAATTAACTTTTGCGTCTTTGCTACGGACACTTTCCTCAACGGGGAAAACCCCCGCATGGAAGTGTCCTCGCCTTTGCGTGACATTTTTATTCTCTACTTGCTTAACAAACTGCTGCACCACCTGAAAATACTGACTACCAGCGACCTCAGCAGTATTATTATGCCCTGCCCCTGGAACTAAAAAAATTTGTTTTGGTTGCGGTGCAGCTTGATATAATTGTTGACTCATACTAGCAGGAACTTGCCAGTCAGCAGTACCATGAATAAACAATACTGGCATTGCTAAAGAACCCATCTTATTAATAGAATCAAAACGCTGGTGTAACAATAAATCTATCGGAAAAATTCGATAAACTTGCTGATGATTTACCATATCCGCAACTGAAGTGAAAGAACCTTCCACAATTAATCCAGCCGCATCTGGTTGTTTTACCGACAGATCGATTGCCACTGCACCACCTAAAGAATGTCCGTAAATAAAAATCCGATTGGCTGGAATCTTTCTCTCCTTAACCAAATAATCCCAAGCCACTTGTGCGTCTTGATAAACTTGCGATTCAGTCGGAAAACTCCCCTGACTCAAACCATAACCGCGATAATCGGGAAGTAATACTGAAAATCCCATGCGATGAAATCGATTTGCGTGAGCCACATTTGCGCCAATATTAATTCCATTACCGTGCAAATATAGCAGTACTCTGTCGCTTGTTGTCGAGACAGGTATCCACCAACTATGTATTTTTTCTACCTGCTTAGATGCCGTTTTTACAGGTAGCCACACCTCTTGATAAGGTAAATTAAATGCTGCTGGTGTAGTATCAATAGTAGCGCGAGGAAAGAAGATAAATCGCGTTTGTTGAAAGTAGAGAAATAAACCAGCAATGATATACATAGTACCTGCGAACGCAGTGTTATATAATAGCGATCGCCAAATAAGCTTTATTGACATGGATGCAAACTGCTATTCGCTAATAATTAGTTTAAGCTGATAATCGCTCTTACCAGACGCAGTAGATACGACAACAAACTCATAAAAACCGGATTCTGGGAGATTACCATCCCAAGTGCGATCGCGAGAATCTTCCATCAGCTTAATTTTACCTGTAGGAGAATACACTGAAATTAATACTTGCGGATCGGCTTCCAGTTCCAGTTGCATCACTTGTTCTTCTGTCAATTCGGCAACAAAAGTTTTCCCTTCGCCTGACTTCAATCTACCACTAACTTGTCGTTCGCTAGTTCCAGAATCAAACTCAATTTTCTCATAAGCGTTTCCCTTCAGGATAGCTTGCAACTTCTCCTCAGCGATCGCATACCAAACCTGATTAATCGGTTTGTTCATAAAATTTTGTCCCCTCTGTTGGGGAAACATTTGTAAAAAGGCAGCATCAGCTAAATCGTATAAAGCTCTATTACTGAGGTTTAGCCGATCCAATTGCTGTTGCCAACGCGATCGATCTTTTTGTGAATAACTACCCAAACGCTTGCGAGTTTCTGAAGGCAGAAAATGCAACCAATCTAAGCATTCCGCAGCTAAATTATCCCAGTCAGCCCTAATTTTTGCATCTGCGGGATTAGCCGTGAGACGACGACCTTTATACTGAGGATATCTTTCCCAAAAAACTTGGTCTACTAAAGCAATGTAATACCTGTTATTTATCCCCATTCGCTGACGGCGATCGCGCAATTGATTTTTACGACGTTGTTCGGCAGCAGAAAACTGAGGTTTAGCCGCAACTTTTTGCGTCTGGGGTGTTTTCTTTTCAGTCAAATTTGATTGAAATTGCAACCAACCACTTACCACTAACCAACCCATATATGCAGATATAATTCCGATTGGTAATGCAAACCAAAGTTTTTTAGTTTTGAAGAAAGTAACGCTAGGAATTTTAATAATTGATTTGGGGATATTAATAACTGGTTTAGGGAAGTTAATTACAGGCTTGGGAAACTTATGAACCAACTGAGAAAAATTAATAACTGGTTGAGGAATGTTAATAACTGGTTGGGGAATGTTAATAACTGGCTTGACAGCAACGGCATTGGGTGATTTATTAACTGCTACCGTCATAGGAGTAGGTACGAGTGTTGCGGCAGCTTTACTATGCTGTTGTAAAAGACGTAAAACGTGTTGTGCGGAATGATAGCGATCGCTAGGGCGAGGAGATAGCATTTTATCTAACATCGTCCCCAACATTGGCGTGAGATTGACTTCTCGCCGCCAGTGCCATGTAAGATCGCGATCGTCGATTAATTCTTGTGGTTCTTTACCCGTGAGTAACACCAATACTGTAGCAGCCAAGGCATACAAATCGCTGTGAGGATAAACTACCCCCTGCTGCATTTGTTCGGGTGGTGCGTAACCGACTTTTCCTAGTAGCGTAGCCGTTTGCGTTCCCCTACCAGACTTAGCAGATGAAACAGTCGCAACAACTTGTTTGACACCACCAAAATCAATCAACATTGGTAGGCGATCGCTAGCGCGTAAAATTAAATTTTCTGGGGAAATATCCCGATGAATGACTCCTACACTGTGGATGTAATCTAATACAGGAAGAATTTGCTGCAAGAGGTGAACGATCTCTGTCTCGCTAAAAAATTTTCCTTGCTGCATTCTCTCATCTAATAAACTGCGGTAGGTTTCCCCTTCTACGTAATCTTGGACGAGAAATAAATGTTCTTTACTGTCAATTTTGACGCGAAATAATTCGCGAAAGCGGGGAATTTGCGGATGCTGCAATTTGTAAAGAACTCCCGCTTCCCGTTCAAACAATTCTGCTGCTTTGCGTAAAAGAGTATTACTCTGTGCTTGCGGCGCAAATTCTTTCAAAACGCAGAGTTCGCGAAAGCGGTTACTATCCTCCGCTAGATAGGTGCGCCCAAAACCACCTTGTGCTAGTAAACGCACGATTGAGTAGCGATCGCCTAGCACCTGTCCTGAATACAAGCCATTTCCCGACGCTAGAGACAGCTTCTCGCCGCAATGCATACAAAAACGACTTTCAGGCAAGTTTTCGTGACCTTGAGTGCAGTATACGGGCATATGACAGAGAAGGAGTGATGAGGCGCTAGGGAATTCGGAATTTCTGAATTACACGCTACCCCTAGCTTTTACAGGGCATTATGAGTATATCTACAAATTTAGATAACTCACGATTTCTCCCTTAAACTCATCTCCAGTGACACTTTTTTCAGTTCTCAGTGATCAGTTATCAGTTATCAGTAAAGAGTGACTAGTGGCTGGTGGCTAGTGGCTAGAGTTTCTCCCTTGTCTCCCCGACTCCCGACTCCCGACTCCCGACTCCCGACTCTTTATCAAGAATTCTTAAGCTGATGAACGTGGGTGTGGTTATAGCCTGAGAATATTGACAAATAAATCTTGGTGCAAGAGGGATAAGCCACAATGTCGATCGCTCGAACTTCCACATCTACACCAAAAGCAAGAGATACTAAGCTGACAGAGCAGGAACTCATTCAGCAAATTCGGGCAGAATTAGTATCTACAATTAGAATTACGCCAGATGAAGCATTGGCAGACTGGCAGAGAACCTCTATCGGACAGGGATGTTTTAGCGGTACGTTAGAAAGCGAAATCTACCGTTCTTTTTTGTAACTAGCTGTTTTGTCATTTAATAGTAGTGAGTTGCGATCGCGACTCACTCATGATGGCAGCGATTGCCGAACTACGAATTACTGTCGCTTGTCTTACCACGGATTAAAATACTCACAAGCGTCCAGCCTGTCCACAAAATAGCTGAAGCTAGCAGGAAAATCATCAGTAAGGCTAAGCCAGAAAATGGCGCTACGATGAAGCTGAGTAGCAAACCCAACAGTAAAATCATCAACAAAATCCTATCCATCACCATTTAACTCCTAGTCTCGCTCTCATTCACCAAGTTAGCAAGCGCGATCGTCATCTGTCCTCTAACTAGAGTCATTCGTCATTGGTCATTGCTCTCTCCCTCAGCTCCCTCAGCCCCCTCAGCTCTCTTTTCTCCCCCGCCTGTAAGCTTGAGGACAAAAATTCTGTTGGGCTGTGACCACCGCACAGATAGAATTAGCTAGCTGAGTTAGTGGTAAGGATGAAACGAGACTCACATCTAGCGGTGCTTGGCTGACGGTTTGAATATAGGAGGAGCTGAGATAGGGACGATACTGGGGGTTTCGATCGAGATAAGTTTCCATGAATGCCACGCTCAAAATGCTAACGTAGCGGCGTGCGATCGCCGGATTGGGACCGATAACTTGTGCAGGTAGGGGGATCGGATCGGCATCTTCCGCAGCTGATTCACCAATCGTAGAAAAATGGCTGGCGCGATCGATGGAGATCAAGTATTTTCGCGCTGTTGTCAACCAAGCAAAGGGAATAATCTGTTCTGGTAAGGCAGGAGCGATTGTATCTGCACTGCTGCTAACGATCGCTACGGGAATTTGAATCTTCCTCAACCCTAATTCCCCAAAAATACTACTAGTAAATGGGTTAATGGCGATCGCGGCTTTAATTCTCCAGTCTTTCAAATTATCTTGAGTCAATGGTAAAGCCAAAGCACGACACTGAAGCAGTAGCGATAGATTCCAGACATCTTTAGGGTTATTACAGTCTCGGCGCAGTTGGCTAAAATTCAAGCCTGCACCTGCTAAAGCTAAGGCAGTATAACCGCCAAACGATTGACCAATAATCGCTGCTCGTTGTACATTCAACTGCCAACTGGGATTAGCTGCGTTCAATCGCTCTAATTCATCCAATAAGTATTTCACGTCTAAAGGACGGTTGACAAATTCGCTCGGTTCTGCAACATCCGCGGCTTGACCGGAAAACAGCGATCGTAATTGTTCTGCATTGCTACCAGGATGTTCGGGAACTGCAACAGCAAAACCATAACTTGCCAGTTGCTCGGCTAGATAAATAAAACTCGTGCGATCGCTCCCTAAACCGTGCGATATGACTATAACTGGGAATTTTTGGCGATCGGTAATTGGTAATTGGTAATTGGTAGTTGCTCCCTTGTCCTCTTGTCCCCCTTGTCCTCCCTGCTCCCTGCTCCCTGTTCCCTGCTCCCTTGGTAAATAAAGATCGGCAACAAAAGCCCGATCGCGGCGACGATCGCTTAATTTTAAGGTTTGCTTGCTCCAACTAAAACGTCCAGGCGAGCGCAAATCTGGTAACTGAGAAAAATTTATTCCTTGGACTTGAGCAGCTGCGGCTGTCGAATTTTCAGAAATTAAGGCGATCGCTCTGCGAGATTGGCTAATCAACGTTTCTAGGGCTTCAGCCATCTGAAGCATCCGCCCCATATTAACTCGTACGTTAGTCGGGAATTTGTGTAGTATGTTCAGGAGTGTTAAGCCTTTTGGATCTGCTGCTGCTAAAACGAGTGCCGAGCGCAGGGCATAAAATCCCGATTGCCGAGATTCAGTTTGGACAACCTCGCCTAGTCTTTTTAACAGGGTTGTTCCAGTTGGCGTATAAAGAAACTGGGATACTGCAACCGGACTTAGATCGATCCGTTTGAGTAAAACTCGCTGTAATTGTAACAATCGTTGGGGACTGACATATGCTGCATAGGTAGCTAGCTCGTCGTCAACTATGCCTTTTTTAGCGTAGCTTTCCAAGGAGTTTACAGAAATAGACCGTTCGATCGCTCCATAGGAAATATAAATTTTTTTTGCCGCGATCGCCGAGTTGGCAATTCCAGGTATGGGTAAAAACCACAGTCCTAAACTACTTACCACAACTCCTAGCCACGTCCGAGCAGAAAAATTAAATGACATAGAGCAAATAATGAATTGAGTGGTGCGTGATGCGTGGGGACAGGGAAGACAGGGAGACAAGGAAGCAAAGGAAGCATTTCTAGTCACCAGTCACTAGCCACTAGTCACTGATAACTGTCAACTGTCAACTAACAACTAACTTTCTTCAATTGAGGTGGTGGAGGTAAAATAGCTACAGGATAGAAACGAGAGTAACAACTCGCCTAATTATTTTATATTTCTGCATACAGAATTTGGGAAAAGTTACCAGTATAAATACCGAAAAATTCATTTATGGTAGAAGATCTATTTTTTTTAAGAAAGTCTGAATCTTTAAAAAAATCTTTTAAAAGTGGATGAATAATAGAAAGTCTGATACCGGGGCAGCTAAGAATTTTTACAGCGGGGTACAAGACCATGAGTGAAGCAGAAAAAGTCAATAGTGCGCCATTTTCTGAATGGTTTAATTTTGCTAATAGTGGGCTTGCCGATGGTGAGGCATCCCCAGCAAACCAAGACGAAACCAATTTATCTGAGTCAGCGGACGATGCTGCTGTTGCCCGCGACGTTTCTGTGGAACCAGAACCCGCAGTAGGTTCTTGGTCGTCCGTTGCTCGCTGGATGGACTCGGCAGAGAATGGTGGAGCATCCTTAACTCCTGAAGAAGTCGCGACGTTATTGAGTTTCATCCAAGAGATGCGCGGCTCCAACACCAAACTAGTAGAACGGGTAATTCAGTTAGAGAGAGCGCTAGAAAACAGCCAAAATGAATTGCATTACCTCAGAGGGCAATCGCGCGAGGCAGATTTGAAGCTTACCCAAAAAATTCAAGCTCAGGAGCAAGCGCGATCGCAAGTAGAATCTTTATCTGCCAAGCTAGAGACGGCAGAACAAGCCATCCAGCAGCAGAAAATTGTGGTTGAGACCCTTACCGATGACTTAAACGCCAGCCAAGAACGAATCGCTCAAATGGAAAGAGAATGCTCTCTCGTGCAGTCTAGATATAACGAGCAATCCTATCAGCTCATGCAAGTCGAGACATCCTGCCGCGATCTCCGCTCTCGCTTACTGCGCCAGCAACGCTACACCATGCAGTTAAAAGTAGCGCTAGAAAAGTGTGCGGAATCACCCGCTTCCACAACCGATCGACCCCCAGAAAATAATGCTAGTAGTTTGAGAACGCAATCGTTATTCCCCAACCCGCAACCGATTACTCCGTGGTCGATTCAAACCCCGAATTTTATCGATCGCGACCGACAAGAATCCTCAGATTCACCATTGAATGAGTGGACGGCGGAAAACTTGTTGAGCGATCGCCAAGCGCCTTACAGTTTCAATTCCACCCCCAGTACTGGAGCTTTCGATTTGCAAAGCGTTAATAGCTCGGCAGAGCGAAGTTTTTTCTTTTCAGAAACTAACCAAGAAGTAGACCTAGACGATTTCTTGAGTTTGTTACAAGAAGAAGCCTCAGCAGAGGCGATCGAGACTGACGATACAACGTCGCTCGACCTCGATCGTCTCGCGCCCCAACCACAGATATCAGAATCGCACCCAATCAATGAATTGCAGACGGATGAACCAGCAGGCGAAGCAGAAGCTTCACCAGCCGATGCTTCCCCATCCAGCCAGAATCAGGTTAACCTCAACTGGCCCTCACCAGTTGTTTATCCTTGGCACCCACCCAAAGGTAGAAAATCACTAGCATCAATTGAATTACCAAAATTTCCACCCAGAAACCAGAATCAGTGAGCAGTTGTCAGTTATCAGTTGACAGTTGACAGTTATCAGTTGTCAGTGACTCTTGACTTCTGAGCAGTTAACCAACAACCGTCAACACGTCCGTGTAGCGAGCGCGTTTACCGTCAACCGTCAACCGTCAACTGTCAACCAACTACTAACTACTAACTACATCTTGAGAACCAATTGCAGGCGTGCGGGGATGAGGGGCGATCGCGAGTTGGGGTCTTCCCATGCCAGTTGTCAGGGCGTAGCTTTGTGCCAGCAGCCTCAGCCACAATCTAGGATAGCGGGGTTCTAACCACGGTTGGATCTGGTGCAAAAAACTCGGCAACCAGCCGCTAAAACAAAGACTTAGCAAGGCATTCCAGCTAAAGTTAAAGTAACTCAGCAGCCATCGCAGCAGATCTTTAGCTCCAGCTAATTCCCAAATCCAGAGCAGCAAGACGGGATTTTTTCTGGCAGCTTTCAGCGCCAAACGATTAAAAGTAAACCAATCAAAGCGGTCTTTAATAAAGCGATCGGCAACTTCTAAAGGTTCGTCAGTCAACAGTCCGAAGAAATTATTCAGCATCGAGTTGACCCGTTCTGGTGGTAAAAATTTACCCGTGGGAACCATCATGCCTTTAGAAAACATCCAAGTCACGGCAACATTGCTTTGATAGGCGCGAATTTGATTCAAATCGCTAGCACTGAGCAAATCGTGCTTGAGCGCTGTATCTAATAAGGCTGTGAGACGGCTGAGATTGCGGACTAGGGAGCCAAAACCAGTAAAGACGAGGGGAGATTGCAGTGAAGCTGCATCGCCGATCGCGACTAAGCGATCGAAAGCAACCGTGCGATCGCGACTCCCAACGCTAAAATGTCCCGGAATATAACCAAACGTAGGTTTTTTCCATACGAGTTTATCGAGGTCGCAACGGCGATACTCTGGCAAAATTGTGAAAAAGTCCTCGTACATCTCCAGCAACGAACCAGGATTTTCTCGATTGACTTGATGGTAGTGGAACAAATAAACTGTGATTTCTTCGCCCGCACCAGGAAATAATTCCCAAATTAACTGTCTTCCCCGCGAAATGTCGCCGTGGCTGTTGAGAACATCGCCATATTGAGCATCCCATACCCCAGGCTCGAAGCCGCCATTAACGACCGCTCCTACCGTCGGACAGACGCTATCAAAAGCACGACCGCCATTGAGTTGCCAAGCAATCGGAGAAGCCGTTCCCATTGCATCTACTAAAACTCTGCCACTAGCTTGTTTTTGAGTTTGGCTGGGTAAATGCCGAGCTTGTAACGTAACTTGCGATCGCTCGATATCAGCGCGGAGAAACTCGGTTTCGTCCCAAATTTCACCCCCCGCAGCTTTTAACTTTTCTCCACACAGCCGCAGCAGCCTTTCTGCATCTAAGGCTATATTCAGCACCGTTGGAGTATGAAGGATCGGTGCTTTTAAATGGGGTGGATTGTTCCCATCAAAAAACTTATTAAATCCGTCTTTATATTCTCGTGCAATAACGCTTTCGCATTCTGCGGGAGTTAGCAAACCCAGGTCGATTAAACTTTGTAATTCCGTGCGAGAGATATTCCACTCCCGATTCATCCGTCCAAATGGCAAACGCTCCAACAACAACACGCGATAACCCAGTTGCGCCATCACCGCCGCATGAATCACTCCTAATGCGCCACCGATGTAAATGAGATCGTAGGATGGCTGTAGAGGCGTTACATGTAACGTCTCTACATTCTTTTTAGAAAACACAACTTGACGCGGCTGCTGCGGATTCTGCACTCCTTCGCGCCACCTTTGCTCCCACCAGTAAACTCGCTTGAGATCGTATTCGCCATTAGGTATCTGCTGAAAATACTTGACGGTGAGGGGGTAGTGGGGAGCAAGCGCCTCAAAAATAGACTGTTGGGATAAATCTATCGCTGGTGGTGCGGGATAGTGATGCGGAAACTTGGCTCTAATCTGCTTTACAAGACTTTGCAGAATTTGCCGTTCTCCTGGTAGGGGACAATCTGCCCAACGGAAAACCTTGAGATATGTAGTACGCTGTACAGACCAAACAAAAGCGGAGATCTCCCCTAGCTTTTTTGCCGTTGGATCTGAAATATTTGTCTTTATCGCTGTATCTATAGGTATCTGCAAGCGAAAACCTTCAGGAGCGATCGCTTTTTGCCCGATTCCTGGTTCAAATTCCGCTTGCAACCAGTTCCGAACGACAGATGTGTCTGGTGTGGGGATTTCAATATACAAGAGTTCTTTCATCTTGGCGCTTTTGTCTAGGGGTAAACTACCAATTTGGACAGAGGTGACAAGGGTTTAGACTAGGCTAAGCTTGCCAAAAATAAGCTTGCTTAGAACAAGTTTAAGAAAATTTACAATTGTGTTTGGATTTATTAAAACAGTTTTTCATCTTGTAAACTCCCGCCATGCATTATCCCATCCCAACCAGCCCCGAAGAAATTATTAATCTCAGACAAAAACCAATTAGCGATGAATTGGTAGCCACTGCGATCGCGGGTGTCATCCAATTCGTCCGTTCCCAAGGACAATCTTTAGAACAGCTAACTGCCCAACTGCTTGCAGATGATAGCTTATTAGACGATCGCCAGCGCCGCAGGCTGAGCGAGATTGTCACCCAGGCGTGGGAAAAATTTGCATAATCTGTTGCGATTAAAATTCAAAAGCAGTGCGGATTGTCCCAATGATAATGTCTTCGTTCTCAGTATTATGATTTGGAGCTGTCAGCCAAATCAAACCAGGGGTGATGGAGATATTATCTGTAACTTGATGTTTGTAAAAGCTTTCAATGTGGATTGACGTATTAGGGTCGCTGGATTGCCCTACCGCTCTCAAACTGCTACTCGTACCAGTTAATTTCGGTTGCATTCCAATAATAATTCCGCCGAGATTGCCTTCTTTGCCCAGATCGGGAAATCCGAAGGTGATGGCGTAATTCCAAATCGATGCATCTCCCAAACCGATCGCACGGGCAGCAGTATAGCCCACCCAGCCACCGATCGCAAAATTCTCGCTAATTCTGTAACTGGCTTCAATGCCATAGGAGTTACCGACTACAGGCAGTTCGAGATCTGGCGTGCCGATTTGAGTTAAATTAGCTGCCGTGCTACCCGTACCTGTATCTAGACCTTGACCAGCACCTCCATAAGAATGAATATAAGTCAAGCCGACAGCAAGGCGATCGCTGGGCGTTAGAGTTAATTGCGCGATCGCACCGTAATCGCCGTTAAATAGTCCCGCACCAGCTGCCGGATTGTTAGCATCTCCAGCTAGATAAGCGAAATCGAAACTCATCGCCTCAGATAACTGTAACCTCGCTCCAATTCCCGTGTTGCTATTGGGGACGCGATAAATGGGATTGCGTCGCCCAAAGCGAGAAATTGCCCCCGTATCGCTGTCTTCAAACAAGGGATTGATGACATCGGTAAAATCATCGCTGTCTGAATCGTTGAATTGGAACAACAGCGTGATTTTTTCACCCACTGGTAGTTCATATTCTAGGCTCCCCAGTTCCACGCTTCCTTCGGTGTTCGAGTCAAAACCCAAACGCCCTTCATCTGTTGGTAAGTCAAATTGCTCGAAGTTGCCAAAATCCAGCCTAGTAGTCAGCGTATCCTTTCCAGTAAAACTGGTTTCAAAAGCAAGTCTGGCTCGGCTTTGCAGCACTGTATTGTTGTCGTCGCCATTGTCCTCGCCCCCTCCGCCAAAAGCATCGCTGAGGGCAAAAATTACCGTTCCTTCTAGTTTAGTGGTGGTAGAGAATTGATTAGATTCTAAGTGAGCTGTCTGTACCTCTAAGCGATCGACTCGCCCGCGTAGAGTTGCCAGTTCGGTAGCAAAATCAGTTTGCAGTTTTTGTAGGGTGGCTAAATCTGTTTGAGTTATCGGATTGCCAGCCGCGATCTGTTCGTTGATTCTTGCTAATGCTGCATTCAACCCCGCCGCAAATTCATACCGCGTCATTGCCCGATCGCCTCTAAACGTGCTGTCGGAATAGCCAGCAATGACTCCGTAGCGCTCCACTAAAGATTGCAAGGCTTGAAAAGCCCAATCGCTAGGCTGGATATCAGATAGCTGCGAAACAGATGTGACTTGGCTCATTTGAAGATCCCCCCTTCGCCCCCCTTGATAAGGGGAGTTGGGGGGATCTTCACGATCGCGACGATCGGCGATCGAAATTAGTTTTTTATTCTGGTTAATGTTATCGATGATACTAGTCCTTAAGGGGATGTGTTTTGGATAAAAGTTATTTTTTATACTTTGACGAGCGTTGCTATTCGGGTTAATTTGTGTATCTTGCAGAATTTGTTCGGCTCTGACTGTAGGAGAAAGCAATAATTCGATTGCTAGAGGAGCGACGCTCAAAATTAGTTTTTTTATCAAAGTTTGGGTCATGTTTACTATTTTTATTTATTTTTTAAAATTAAAGCAACTATATTTGAAATTTCGTAAAATAATTAGGTTTTCAAAGGATTTCTGAAGCATCTTCGGATAATTTCGAGCGAATAACCTCTCTTTTGATTTTTACAAGTGCAAAAATAAAAGATTTCAAAAACTTCAAAATTACGTTGGCAAAAACACTATAAATCAATCTATGAAAAAAGTTAGATTGAGGTAAAAACTTCTGCCTTCCATCCCAGGGTAGATACTTAGAGAAGAAATTAAATCTACTTTAAGAAGATGTTAGTCTCTGATTAAGCACGGGCGATCGCTATCATCAGTTGAGTGAAACAATCACTCAGTACAGGTCGTCATACCGCACATTAGTTGGTGACTAGGAGGAAAGATGAGTAAAGCTGCTGCCACTCAAAAGGCAGGTGGCAAGGAGCGACTAAGCACAACTAGCATTTGGTCGCGGATTGAGAGCAAGCGCCCTCTACCTAAAACTCCCTCACGTCAGCGACGGTTTCGTTGGGTGGTTGATGCCGTACTGCCTTTGGTGCTGACTCTCATAGCAGGAATCGCCATTCTTCTACCGAGTTCGCTGCCAACAGAGGCGCGATTATCTCTATTTGCCTTCGCCCTAGCGGTAATTTTGTGGTCAACTACAACCATAAATGCAGCATACGTTGCTCTGGCAACGGTGGTGTTGCTGATATTATCTGGTGGTAGCGAACAAGAAGCATTGTTTGAGGCACTGGAATCAGACGTAATTTGGCTGATGATCGGTGCTTTCATTTTAGGTGGAGCCGTACAGCAAACTGGTTTAGCGGCAAGATTAACGCAGCTAGTCGTCAGTCGCGCCCGTAACGTCAACGGCGTGTTTTGGCTGTTGACAACTATATTAATTCCCTTGTCCTTCGTCATTCCTTCCACTTCTGGTAGAGCAGCTGTAGTCATTCCCGTATTTCGCAGCATTGCTAACGCCGCAGGCGATCGCCGCATTACCCGTGCGATGGCGCTACTGATGCCGACAATTATTTTAGTTGCCACAATTTCTACTTCGATCGGTGCTGGTTCCCATCTGATCGCGATCGACTTGTTAGACGAAATTGCTGATGTCAAGCTCTCCTACGCGCAGTGGGCGCTTTATGGCGTGCCGTTTGGAGTTGTCGCCAGTTATATCTCTTGCTGGGTAATTTTGCGCTTATTTTTAGACAAAAATCGCCGCCAGCGCCAACTTCAGATTCCTTATCAGCAAAAAAAACCCTTTTCTACAGCAGAACGAACAACGCTGCTTGTCGTTCTGGTCATGGTAGGGCTATGGCTGACGGAAAGTTGGCACGGGTTGGAAATTGCCACCGTCACGGTGATTGGGGCTTTGGTACTAACTGCGCCTAGAATTGGAGTCATTAGCTGGAAAGATGGACTGAAAGCAGTTTCTTGGAACTTAATTGTATTTGTAGGTGCAGCTTTAGTTTTAGGTGAGGCATTGATTGAGTCTGATGCAGCCCAGTGGATTATCAATCATTTATTTGCCGCAAGTGGAATTGCTGGCACAGAATCGCGCCTCTTGATCTTGCTCGTATTATCTCTAATTGCCCTGACTTCCCACATTTACATGACTTCGCATACAGCTAGAGCTGTAGCTCTAGTCCCAGCGCTGTTATATCTAGGCAACAGCTTGCAGCTCAATCCCGTAGCGGTTTTATTCCTCAGCAACGTTGGCATGGACTACTGTTTGACTTTTCCCGTCAGTTCCAAAGCACTGCTGATGTTTCAAGAATTAGAAGGCGAAACCTACAAACCAGCAGATTTGTTGCGTCTGAGTTCCGTACTCTTGCTAGTTCATTTGGGACTGATCGTGGTGTTCTACTACGGCTATTGGCAATGGATTGGGTTGAGGTTGTGACAGTTATCAGCGATCGGTGACCAGTGACCAGTGGTTTTTCCTCTGCCCCTGAAGCTCTCTCAGCTCTCTGACTCTGCTCGTGCGCTCTCTACTCCCTGCTCCCTTAAATCATGAACTTAAGAAAGAAACTATTAACAACATTTAGCGGGTTGGCGCTGCTGGCGCTGGCAACGGCAGGTGTGACTGTGTGGGCGATCGCGCAGTGGCAAAATAGCGAACGTAGATTGCAAGGGCATTACCAACGTAGTTTGTTACTTGAGAGCGTGCGAACGGCAACTTTTCGCGCTTTTAAAGAAGTTCCTGACGCGATTATTAGCAATGACATAGACGCACGACAAGAATTTGAAGCTTTTCTCAAACCAGCAGAAGCAGATTTTAAGCGCTGGGCAGAATTAGCTGATACAGAGGCAGAACGAAAACAAGTTCAGCAAGTCCGTAACGCATACCTGGCTCTGATACAGGATGCCCGCGATGCCTTTAGATTAGTAGAACAAGGTCAGCGCGATCGCGCCTTTACAGTTTTAGAAAAACAACTAGAAGACATAGACTTTATCAGGTTTGAGCAAGTCACTCAACAAGCCGTTGCTTCGGATCGCCAAAATCGCCAAATCATCACTCAACAAACACAAAATACGCGGCAAACTGCGCAATTAGTTTTAGCGATCGCGGCTTTTGGCACTATTTCATTGATATTACTTCTCGCAGCTTATTTAGCTTCTGACTTATTTGCACCATTGCGAGAAGTGGAAAATGCACTAGACGACGCAGCTAAGGGAGACTTCAAACGCCGTCTCAGTGAAGAACGTCAAGATGAGCTAGGAGCAGTCAGCCGAGCTTTCAATCGCATGATGGAGGTGATGGCAGAACGGCAGCAGGTTGCGGGTTTGGCTGCCGTTCCTAATGGTGTTGTTAAAGATGGCGTAGAAGATTCTGCTTGGCAGCATTTGCCTTCACGAGTCACTTTGCATCGATTATTGTCGCAATTGCGATCGCGAGTGACTCAGTTACAGCACCACAATGGTTTTAAGGGCAACGAAGAATTTGACGGGCAACAACAGGCGGCGATCGGACAGCTCGACTTGCTATTACAAGCCGTGTCGCGAATTACTGATTTTGGCTTTCCCTTAGATTTGAATCTTGCCCGTACCGATGTCAGAGCGCTGCTTTACGATCTGCTGCTGCGATTTCAATCCGAATTCGTCGAACGCGCCGTGAGCATCGATCTAGATATTGCTCCAGAAGTCAGTTATGCAGTTGTCGATCGCCCGAAGTTACGAGAGGTTTTGAGCGAACTCGTACGGAATGCCTTAGCAGCGTTGCCAGAACAAGGTGGACGTATTGGTTTGCGGACGCGCATCGATCCCGATGCCACGAATCTCTTAATTGAAGTCGCTGACAACGGCAAGGGAATTCAACAACCCGCGATCGAACGGGTTTTTTCTCCCACAGTCACTACCAACGGTCAGCGTGCAGGTGTGGGACTTACCTTAAGCAAAGCAGTCATCGAACAGCATGGAGGTCAACTCACTATTGATAGCGAACCCGCTCAGGGGACATACGTACAGATTTCATTGCCACTACGAGAGTAGATATCAGTGACCAGTGACCAGTGACTAGAACAAAACTCAGAATCTAGTGACTAGCCACTCATTCATCACAGGAGATAATTATGACCTTACGTATTTTGATTGCACCTTCGGGATTTAAAGAGAGTTTGGAAGCCGATGAGGTAGCAGATTGTATTGAATCGGGAATTTTGCGAGTTTTACCCGATGCTACTATCCACAAAGCTCCTTTAGTCGATGGTGGAGAAGGTTTCACCAAAGCCCTCGTAACCGCCACGGGCGGGACTTTACACCATCTGACGGTTGCTGGTCCTGTCGGACAACCTGTAGATTCGTACTTTGGGTTTCTGGGTAATACTCAGACAAAAACTGCTGTCTTAGAGATGGCAGCAGCGGCAGGACTGAGATTAGTACCGCATCACGAACGTAATCCGTTAGTGACAACAACCTATGGCGTGGGAGAACTGATTAAAGCAGCACTAGATGCTGGTGCAGAACGGATACTGGTTGGTTGTGGCGATTCGGGTACGAATGATGGTGGTGCGGGGATGGTGCAAGCTCTAGGAGTACGCCTGTTAGATGCAGATGGGAAGGAACTCGATCGCGGTGGTGGCGAACTGATAAAACTAGAACGCATCGATCTTAAAGGTCGCGATCGCCGTTTGGGATCGGTACAAATTGATGTGGCGTGTAACTGGCACAATCTGTTGTGTGGCGAAAAAGGTGTAGCGCGAGTATTTGGACCTCAAAAAGGTGCTTCACCAGAAACTGTGGAGCAGCTAGCCGCAGCACTTGATAATTATGCTGCTATCATCGAACGCGACATGGGTATAGACGTGCGAGAAATGCCTGGAAGTGGTGCTTCTGGTGGCTTGGGTACGGGCTTGTATGCTTTATTAGGGGCAAAATTGCATCCTCGCTATGACATTGTGATGCAATATCTCCACCTCGATCGCTTATTAGAAGATGCCGATCTGGTGATTACAGCGGAGGGAAGTATTGACTTTCAAACTCCACGCGGCAAAATTCCGGCAGAAGTGGCACAAAGAGCCAAGAAATATCAGTTACCAGTTATTGCCCTTGCCGGAACCATCGGGCGTGATGCTGAGGTAAATTTTGATTGCGGCATCGACTCGTTTGAAAGCATTCTCGATACACCCTGTAGTTTAGGAGATGCGATCGCCAATGCTCCAGAACTCGTTACTAAGGCTGCCGAACGGGTTGTCCGCTCTGTTTTAGTAGGACAGAAATTAGCAACTGGAAGTTAGAAAATAGCGGGAGGAACTGAGGAGGCTGAGGAAGGGTTAGGATTCCCAACTTCCTGTTTCTCTCGATGCCCCGACTTTGGTTTCAGGAACAACCAAGCGATGAAGAAAAAGGCTGCTGTAAACAGCTGGAGCGTATCTACGCTCGATAGGGAGCCATCAGAGAAAGAAGCAATGCTTCGGTCAATGATGCCAAACAACCAAAAAGATATTCCCAAGAACCAAATCCCGTTTCTGAGATAACTCAAAAAGATAGATGCTTCCGATGGTGAGCGCTCGCTCATAACTTTATTCCTATAAATTCAACGAGTCATTGATTGGGCAGCAATGTACGGACTTTTCGGTTAAATTCTCTGTCTGGCTTTGCCTCCAGATTAAGAAATATCTCTTTTAACCGCCATTGTTCTAAAGAAGTATTTCATCAGCTTGACAAGTTTACCGTTGTTTGTATCGTATTCTATCTCATCAAGACAGATTTGCCCGTTGCCAACAGGAATATTTGCTTGAATTTATGGTTTTGGTGATGATTTCTTGACCAGCGATCGGTGACTAGTGACTAGTGGCTGGTGACTAGAAAAGATTCCAGCCAAAGCGTCATCGGTTCCACCAGCCACTTCTCAATAACCGTCTTCACGGAGTGTAGCGCCAGCATTTACCATCAACCGTCAACTGTCAACTGTCAACCAACAACTAACCAATTAACGATCGCAGTCTTCTTTCGGTGTTAAATCTGAGGGGGGGCGATCGTTACTCCATGCCCACCAGACACAACCGCATTGACACTGGTAAAACTCTTGCCACTTGCGACAATTATTTTCGGTAAACACGGGCGATCGTCGATTTAGCCAGACTCTTTCTGCTTCGCGGCTACCAGAACGACAACGGGGACAACAAAATTCACTGGCATGAGTTGCCTGTTGAGTCCATTGAGGCGGAATCGGTGCAAATGCATCCATTGAAGAGATAATTTTTTAAGTCTATTAGTTTATTATCAGCGATCGGCAAACAAGGTGTAGGGTATAGGGTGTGAGGTGTAGTGAGCTTTTGACTTTTAACTTTTGACTTTTTCCAACCCCTATTCATGGAACCAACTACTGAAATTCGTCGCCTTCTGGACTTGATGCCTGCTTCTGGTCGGATGTTGACTAAGATTGTCGGCAAGCGGGAGCAAACTAAAGTTATCGATTATGCTTTTCCTCTGCCGTGGCAGCAAGAACGCCGTATTTTCATTAATTTCGATCTCTGGCGGCGGCTGCCCCAACCACAGCGAGATTTGTTGCTGTTGCGGACTGTTAGCTGGTTGACGGCAGTAAAGTGGTTTAAACCGGATGTCTATCAAGGAGTTGTCTTAGCTGGGCTTGTGGGGACGGTAGTAGAGATCGTGCAGGGGGATGTGGTGGGTACTGTGGCAGCAGGAGCATTAACCGCGATCGCAGGGACTCGGATCTGGCGCAATAACCGCAGTTCTCAGATTGAGGTAGAAGCAGATGAGGCAGCAGTGCGCGTTGCTGGAAGACGGGGTTATAGTGAGGCGGAGGCGGCTCAACATCTTTTTTCGGCAATTGAAGCGGTGGCACAGATGGAAGGACGACCGACTTTAGATTTTATGGAACTACTCCGCCGTCAAAATCTGCAAGCGATCGCTGGTCTTTCTGCTGTTGGTATTCCAGAAACTCTCAGAGAAAAATAATATGTATATGACTTACTTAATAAGCACAACGATCGGCTATAAAAAGGGGTTGTCCCGTGCTATTTTTGCTGCTACAATTTAGCATATACGCTTTATAATGGGAATATTTGAAGAATTGAAAATTGCAAATATATTTCTATTATATACAGAGTCTATCAAAACTAAATCGCAAAGTCAATATCCCTTTGTCTTTTTATTCATTACAATTCATTCCTAATAAATTTTATTAGCACCTTTTTCTGCGTAAGTTAGAATTTAAGCCTTAACTTAGCACCAAGACTCATGTATTAAACTCGGTGTCAAAAGGTGTCGAAATTATGATTTTAAAAACCCGAATAGCAGAACGCAAATAGTAATGATAACTCAAACAATTGAACCTATTCTCGATCGCGCCTTATCTGGAAACGATATATCTCCAGCCGAAGGAGTAGAGTTATTACAACAAACTGCACCGGAAGCAATTGCTCTCATCCGCGATACTGCCGATAAACTCCGCCATCAGCAAGCGGGCGATATCGTTACTTATGTCATTAACCGCAATATCAACTTTACCAATATTTGCGAACAACACTGTAGTTTCTGCGCCTTTCGTCGCGATGCGGGCGAAGCAGGTTCCTACTGGTTGGAATGGGGACAAATCTTAGAAAAAGCTACCGATGCCGTGCAAAGAGGGGCAACAGAAATTTGTATGCAAGGGGGACTTCACCCTACAGCAAAAATAGATGGCAAATCGATGCCATACTATTTGCAATTAGTCAAAACTATTAAAGCAGAATTTCCCCAATTGCATTTACATGCTTTTTCTCCCCAAGAAGTGCAATTTATTGCTAGGGAAGACGGTTTGAGCTACGCTACCGTTATCGCTGCTTTGCGGGATGCTGGTGTTGGTTCAATGCCAGGAACAGCAGCAGAAGTATTGGATGATGATGTTAGGCGAATTCTGTGTCCAGAAAAGATTAACACAGCGACATGGTTAGAAATTGTGAGTACGGCACACCGACTTGGCTTAACCACAACCAGTACGATGTTATCTGGACATATTGAAACGCCACAACAGCAGATCCGTCATCTGGAACATTTGCGATCGCTTCAACAAATTGCGATCGAGCGACAATATCCTGCGAAAATCACAGAATTTATCTTATTACCTTTTGTCGGACAAGAAGCACCTAAGCCTTTAAGAAAGCGGGTAGGAAGAGATCAACCAGTTTTAGCAGATGCTTTGCTACTCACAGCGATGGCGCGAATTTATTTAGGCAAATGGATTCCCAACCATCAACCGAGTTGGGTCAAACTCGGACTCGCAGGCGCAACAACAGCTTTAGAATGGGGTTGCAACGATATTGGTGGCACGCTGATGGAAGAACACATTACCACAATGGCAGGCGCAGTTGGCGGTACTTGCATGGAAGTAGACACACTACAAACAGCGATCGCTTCCCTCAATCGTCCCTACCGTCAAAGAGGTACACTGTATGACAAAATCTCGTTTGAATTATGAAATCTTCTTGACAGAATCGCCTACTACAAATAGCCTAGTAAACCTGCGGAACGAAAAACTGTTCGTTGAGGGGTGGACGATGATAGCCAGTTCCAGGCTTTCTAGGTGGTAGATCGAATGCATCTGGAGTCATATCTTGGTAGGGAATCTTGCTCAAAAGGTGTTGAATTAAGTTCAGTCGCGCCCGTTTTTTATCATCGGCTTCCACTGTAAACCAAGGAGCTTCTGGAATATTAGTATGAGCTAGCATGACATCCTTAGCTTTAGAATATTCCTCCCAGCGATCGCGAGCTTCAATATCCATTGGACTAAGTTTCCAGCGCTTAGCTGGATCTTTAACCCGCGCTTGAAAGCGGCGTTCCTGTTCGTCATCGCTGACGGAAAACCAATATTTCAACAAAATAATTCCCGATCGCACCAGCATTCGCTCAAATTCAGGGCAAGATTGCATAAACTCTTGATATTGCGCCTCAGTGCAAAAACCCATCACCCGTTCTACCCCCGCACGATTGTACCAACTGCGATCGAACAGCACAATTTCCCCCGCCGCAGGAAGATGGGCAACATAACGCTGAAAGTACCACTGCGTCTTTTCCACATCTGAAGGCGTACCCAAAGCCACCACGCGACAGCCACGCGGATTGAGGTATTCCGTCACGCACCCAATTGCGCCTCCCTTTCCTGCTGCATCTCGTCCTTCAAAAATCAGCGCTACCTTTAAACCTTGATGTTTAACCCAGTACTGCAATTTCACCAACTCCGTTTGCAGTCGTGCCAATTCTTTTTCGTAAAACTTACCGTTCAGCTTTTTCTTCGATTTGTTCTCTTTGGTGCTGTCAGCAGATTTGACTGCTGCATGAGTTCCATTTCGATCTGTAGCTGACATGGGTTTTTCTCCTAAACGAGTTTTTTTCAAAAAAGTTAACCTATTCTTTCCTTGTCAATATAGTTCGCTTGTACTAATATGCAGTTAAAATTTGAGCGGCGATCTCCCATCGAGAAGTAGTATGACAAAACTCAAATCCAACTTAATTCAATTTCCCATCCAGCAGCATCTGGGGCGTTCTAGAGTCGTAACACTACCAGTATCTCCCGAACGCCACCAACTGTGTGTAACGGCGATCGCAATCCCAAAGCGAGAGCATCAGGCAATACCACCCTTGCAGCCTCAAATTCCATCAGAATCGTCTCATAGCGATCGCCCCGAATGGCAGCACTTGGTAGCACAAGCAGACAAAATTAATCAATTAGCCGCAGAACTAGAAGCAGCGATCTTTGGATTAAAAGCGATCGCCAGCCAATTAGAATACACTCAACGACTATCTACAAGTGCTTGCGAGTATCGCTCAGTAGTTGTACCCCAAGTCAAGCGTCGCAATACAAATAAATTCATTTTGACAACCAAAGTCATCGATTTATTTCAAGCTGAAAGAGAAGCGCAACAGCTAGCGCAAACATTGAGACAAAAGACAAAAACCAAGCAAAAATTCCCCCTACTGAATTGGCTGTTATAGATTAGGGAAGAGTAGTGTTGTCAGTTGTTGGTTGACGGTTGACGGTTGACGGTTGACATTAGAGAGTGACTAGTGGCTGGTGGCTAGTGGCTAGTAAATGGGGTGTGGGGAAATTTTGAATGCGTGAATGCGTGAATTTTGAGTTGCTCCCTCAGCTTCCTCAGCTCTCTTCTCCCTGCTCCCCGATCGCTGACAACTGATAACTGACAACTGATAACTGACAAGAGGTAAAGCACAGGTGGGAGCAGCACTCTGGATTCTTGCTTTAGGACTAATGCCATCATTGCTATCGCTGTGGCTACTGCGCCGAAGAGAGGCGCAAATACAAGCGAGATTTAGGCAAGCGATCGACTTTACCCCTAGAGTCAGAACACAGAGAAGCGAACCTACACCACTTCATCGCGATCGCTACTATCTAGAAGGAGTAGGATATCTGGTTGGTGACATCAGCTGTCGCTACAACGCTCGTTCCGGCTATATTAGATGTGCGGTCAATCCTGAAGGACCCTGTGAGGGTTGTCGCTACTACGAACCGCGATAGCTGCTTGAATAATTTATTGGTGTAATTTATTTGGTGTAAGGGGTGTGGAGGGTTGGTGAATTTTACCCAGAGAAGTTGGCTTCAGTGGCTGACACTTTTCGGATGGATAGCGATCGGCACGATTATTAGATTTATTAATTTGGATGCGAAGCCACCTTGGTCAGATGAATTTGCCACCTTAGTATTCAGTTTAGGTAATAGTTTTCGCAGTGTCCCTTTAGATCGAGCGATCGCCCTAGACACCCTACTACAACCACTACAGCCTCATCCAGCAGCCAGCTTCGGCGATGTTTTTCACAATTTGATGACAGAGAGTACTCATCCTCCTGTCTATTTCCTCTTAAATCACCTGTGGTTGCAGCTATTTCCCTCAGACGAGGGACTAGTCTCATTATGGGCAGCAAGAGCCTTCAGTGCCATTCTGGGAGTGGCTGCAATTCCTGCTAGTTTTGGTCTGTGCTGGCTAGCTTTTCGTTCCCGCCTGGTAGGACAAATCGCCGCCGCAATGATGGCAGTCTCACCCTATGGCATCTACCAAGCCCAAGAACCGCGTCACTATACCCTAGCAATCTTAATTATTATTGCTTCTTTGGCTTGCTTAATCGTTGCTACACGCTGTTTAGAGAACCGAAAACCGATCCCAATTTGGTTAGTCTTCACTTGGGTGGGAATTAACACATTAGGAATCGCCGTTCACTACTTTTTCACCCTCACCCTCTGTGCTGAGGCAATAGTTTTGCTTGCCGTGGTGTGGAAACAATTGATGAATTGTAGGGGCGCACAGATGTGCGCCCCTACAATTTCCTACCTCTCACTCATCGCCGTTGCAGCTGGAACCATCGCTGGGGGTTTAATCTGGTTGCCTTTCTTGCAGAGTATTCCAGATAACCAAATGACAGATTGGATTTATCGCGGTAATCCTTTCGGCAGTATTTTAGAAAGCACGGCGAGGTTTTTAGCTTGGATGATTTCAATGCTGTGGCTGCTACCCGTCGAGGGCGTAAGTCAACCAATTGCCCTAGTTTGCGGTGCAATTGTCATCGTTTTTCTATTTTGGACGTTGCCTATACTCGTTAACGGTTGGAAAATTCAGTTATGGCGATCGCCATCTCGAAGTGGGATTCAAGTTGTAGGTGGATTTGTTTTGGTAGCAATTGCATTATTTTCGATTGTTACCTATGCCTTGGGTGCAGATTTGAGTATTGCCTCGCGCTATCATTTTGTTTACTTTCCAGCCTCGATTGCGATTGTCAGCGCAGCATTAGCAATTTGTTGGGATAGCGATCGATTAGTTCGACATGCAGAGTTAAACTGGACTCCTCGTCAGCAGTTGCGACTCAAATTTCTGCAAACAAGAGGTCGAGTTGCAGTCGTGCTAATTTGGCTGCTAGGTTTCTTTGGCGCTTTAACTGTCGTTTTTAACTTTGGTTATCAAAAGATTGAAAGACCCGATCGCCTCGTACCAATTATGCAACAAGGAGCGCAAAATCCAATTTTAATCGCTACAGCTCACTATACTCGCGCACAGGTGAGAGAACTCATGACACTGGGTTGGCAGTTTAAACATCTGTATGGTTCTCAAGTAAATTCTCCTTTGTTTCTTTTAGCTCAGCACGATCGTAGCTCGAATCGCTCAGTCGAAACTCTTTACAAAACAATTGCTGAACTACCAAAACCCCTAGATTTATGGGTCGTCAACTTTACTAGCGCCAGGCACGATTTAGAGAAAGGTAACCATAAAACATGTGTCCCAGATTCACAACGCCGAGCTAAAGTCAATGGCTACCGAGCCAAGCTTTTTCACTGTCAATAAGGAACAATTCCCAAATTCTATCAACGATATTCGCGAAGTTGTACGAACTACGGGTAACAAATTAATTTCTGAAAAAACGACAAACGGTTATAACTGAGGTTGTGGTAAAGATGGAAGTAGTCAAAAATGGCTAGGTAAAATTTTGATGGCAGTGAGGTAAATATTGCGCCATCACTCTGCTGGAGAATAAATTGTGCTGGAAGGCTTAGAAGTAATTAATTGGCACGCACTCGAACACGCTTACGGTATGGCTGATGATGTACCCGATCTACTCAGAAGTTTAGCCTCCGCTGATGCCCCGTTTCGTCAAGATGCTTTGTCTAAATTGTACAGTAACATTTATCATCAAGGTACTGTTTTTGAAGCTACAGTATACGCAATACCATTTTTAATAGAATTGATTCAAACTGAAGCAGTACAAGATAGAGATAAGATTTTAATTTACTTAGCACATCTAGCACGCGGTCATTCTTATTTAGAAGAACATCAAAACTTATTGTTTTATAGCGACGAATTAGATAACCCAGAGTTTCAAGTCCAAATTCAACAAGAAACAACTTGGGCAAGACATGTAAATTATGCTGTCTGTAGCGGTACGAACATTTATCTAAGTTTGCTAGAACATAACAATTCAAAACTCAGAACTGCTGCACCTTACATCCTAGCTTGCTGCCAACAGCGAGCGTCAGAAATTATTCCTCACTTTAAGCGCTGTTTAGCGCAAGAACGAAGTCCTCAAGTTAAAGCTAGCTTAATATTAAGTCTGGGCCTTTTGGAGCTGCCGCAACTAGCAAATATAGAACTGTTTATACAATTTCTGAGTTCTGAGGAAAGCGATCTCGTTCGGTTATCGGCTGCAATGACACTTGTAAGACTAGCAAAAGATAAAACTCCACCAGAAGCCATAGCAATACCGATCGAAATTATTGAAAATCCCATATCTGTGAGAGAATCGTATGCTCGATTAGCTTGGGCTAATAGCGATGTTATTAGCGATGTTTGCGCTTGCTTATGCTATCTAGGTGGAGCAGGAAATGTTGTCATTCCAGCCTTAATAAATGCTCTGAACACTGTAGATGGTTATAGTGCTTTAAGTATAGTACGAACGCTACTGTATCTAGCTTTTAACGGACACAAATTAGCAGATACGATCGAACAAAAGAACGCAGATCTACAAATATCTGTAATAGAGGCGATCGCCTCGTACGATAACGTTTGGCAGTTCAATAGTAATATGGCGCATCTGCTCGGGTCGTTTGGGTTACCACAGGAGCGAAATCAGTTGCAAGCATTTCTATAAGATAAGTAAAACAAATATTATTCAATCGTAGATTATATACAAATTCATCGCTTTTAATCTATCTATTTGATAGACAATCTATAGGTTTAACTGTTGCTACTTATACATAATCTCTGCCGCAAGTAATAGGGAGTATCTTCTTACGTCATCCCAAAATCATCTCTTACAGATCGGCAAGCCGATAGCGAAAATTAGCAGTACCTCCTCAAGAATTTTGGTTGGGATATGGCGAGACAAGGGAAGAATACTTGTCGTCTGGAGCAGAAGACACGCAGAAGATGTTGGAATTAGCCAAATCTTCAGGACTTACACTAACTGCAGGCGATCGCATTTTGGATTTTGGCTGTGGTGCATGTAGAATGACTCGTCATTTGCAAAAATACGCGCAGTCATGCGAGATCTGGGGAGTAGTCAGGTGGGTAACGCCCACCTACAGCAAAAGTAGTTAGTGCTACTGGCAAACTTGTTGCAGAGTTGGGATGAAATCTGGATAAGAAATTGCTGCGGCTTCAGCTCGACTTATAGTTGTCGTACCGCTTGCGTTCAAAGCCGCGATCGCCAAACTCATAGCAATGCGATGATCGGTATAACTATCTACCTCCGTACCCCTTAAAGCTGTTCCGCCACTAATTTCTAAACCATCGGGTAATTCCGTGACTTTCGCACCCATGCGATTTAACTCGGTTGCCATAGCTGCAAGGCGATCGCTTTCTTTAACCCGTAATTCTGCTGCATCCCGAATCACCGTCGTACCGTTAGCAAAGACTGCTGCTACTGCTAAAATCGGAATTTCGTCTATTAGACGCGGAATTAAGTCACCTGCGATCGTGCACGCTTTTAAATCGCCAGAACGCACCCGCAAATCGGCGACTGGTTCCCCTGCGACAACTCGCTGATTTTCTAGTTGAATATCTGCCCCCATCATTTCCAAAGCTGCTAAAATCCCTGTGCGCGTAGGGTTAACGCCAACATTTTCAACGACCAATTCTGAATCTGGGACGATCGCCCCAGCCACCAACCAAAAAGCAGCCGAACTAATATCACCAGGAACGACTACCTGCTGTCCTTGCAGTTGCGCTGGTCCCGTCACCGTGACACTATGGATTTGGGGATCGACGCTCAATTGCGCTCCAAAAGCTTGCAACATCCGTTCGCTGTGGTCGCGGGATAAAGCTGGTTCTGTCACCGTTGTTTTTCCCTCAGTCATCAACCCAGCTAGCAGAATACAAGATTTCACCTGTGCCGAAGCAATGGGAGATTGATAGTGGATTGGCTTGAGGTTTTGCCCTTGAATTGCCAAAGGTGCGAGAGAATTACCCTTACGTCCCCAAATTTGCGCCCCCATTTGTTGCAAAGGTTTGACGACGCGAGACATGGGACGCGATCGCAACGAACTATCTCCCGTCACTGTAAAAAATCTTTCTGAATGAGAAGCTAAAATTCCCAACATCAACCGGATCGTTGTCCCAGAGTTGCCTGCATCCAATACGTCTGCTGGTTCCTGCAACTGACCCAAACCGATCCCTTTCACCCGCACCAAATCTGTATTGAGTTCTGAGATTTCCGCCCCCATTGCCCGGAAACAGCTAGCCGTACTCCTGGGATCTTCCCCCAATAACAGCCCTTGAATTTGGGTTTCCCCATTTGCCAGCGCCCCCAGCATCAAAGCCCGATGAGAAATTGATTTATCGCCAGGAACCCGAATGCGACCGCGCAAGCAAAACCCTGTCTGGGGTCTAGTGACAATCAGATTTTGCTGGCGATCGATAGTTTCAACTGCGAACGGAGAAGCCAACATGGGGATAAACTAACAGATTGAGTGCGCTTGTTAGTTTATCTTGTTTGCCGACTCTGCGATCGCCTAAGTGCAAATATAGAAAGAAAAATCATTCACCACTTGTAAGTATGGGAATTCCCTGCTCCCTACTCCCTGCTCCCTTCTAACTGTTGATAAGCCTCCAACAATCCCTTAACTTCACTGGGAGAAAGATGCTCGATCCGTTCCAACAATTCAACTGCCATTTTCTCCGGTGTTTGTCCCGAAGTATTGCTCAGATCGGGTCGGCTAGAGCGGCTGGAATCAACATAGCCTCCTAGCGTGGAGTGAATCAGGATATGGGTGTCCTTGAGCTTAAACCAGGAACGAATCCGTTCAAAAGCAATACTACCGACTTGACACATCCCAATTCCGTAACTTGGAGCCGAAACCTCTAGCTGATGTGCCATAATTCCCGATTCCAAGGTAACAAAGTGAATTCCTCGATCGCCATAGCCAGGTCCAATCGCATCTAAATCGGCAATGAAGAAGATGGAGAAGGCACATTCATCAAACATTGGTGCATTAATGGATGGAATATGGACTCCTCTGTCAATATCGACATTAGGTGTCAAAACAACGAGTTGATGTTCTTCTGGATGATAGTAGTAAACACCAGCTGGCACATTTTCAATGCGTCCGGGTTTGATATGCAAGTAAACTTGAGTTGGATTCAAACCGCCAGGGGAAGCGTAGAGAAACTTAGATTGACCGTCTAGGATAATTTGAGACAAACAGCTCAAAAACAAACTGAATTTCTCAAATGGGATCGATTTTAATAAAAACTTACGATAACTGCTGCGATCGCTATACTTTTTCCGTAAGCTCTCATCAATAACAGGTTGCTGTAATTGAATTGCAACCATTTCGCTCAGATCTCGCCGGATTCCTGGGCGCGATTTCTTAAATTTCTCCCGCTCTTCAGGATCGAGAATAATTTTATAGGAAGACAGCAGCGATTTATTTCCTAATAAACTGTCATCTGTATTGCTAGAAACAGATCGATCTTCTTGCCGCTCGTAATAATCAACTAGAGCTTGAATTGACTGCAAGCGGAACAATTCATCAATACGGGGACGGTTTTTGAATTCCTTCTCCAGTTGATTGCCAATTCTCACCATATCGAGAGAATTCGCACCTACACTCAGTAAGTTCGCATCCAAATCGACATTTTCCAGCTGCAATACTTCACGCACAATTCGACTGACTTTCGCCTGAATCCCTGAAGACTGCTTTTGAGATTTATTTTTGGTAGGAGTCGCGTCCGTTGCAAAAGGTGCAGGTAATGCCCGACGATCGACTTTACCATTACGAGTCAAAGGAAACTGCTTCAGCATTACGAAAGCAGCAGGAACCATGTGTTCTGGCAACTTAGAGCGTAAAAACAAGCGCAGTTCGTCAGTATTTAACTCTGGCTCTTTCGCCGGAATGACGTATGCTACTAAAAGTTTTTTGCCTTTCTGGTCGTAAGTCGTCGCGATCGCCGAGCTAACACCTGCGTGTTGTTGTAAAGTTGACTCAATTTCCCCCAGCTCGATCCGCTGACCGTTAATTTTAACTTGGAAATCGACTCGCCCCATAAACTCAATCGTCCCGTCGGGGCGGAAACGCCCCATATCCCCAGTTCGATAAATTCGTTCGCCAGTGCGGGGATGTTGAATAAATTTGGCGTTGGTTTTCTCGGTGTCATGCCAATAGCCTTTAGCAACTCCCACGCCAGCAACGCACATTTCCCCCGATACCCAGGCGGGACACTCGACTAAAGCCTCGTTGAGAATGTAGTAGCGAGTGTTAGGAATCGGTCGTCCGTAGGGTATGCTTTTCCAGTTCAGATCGAATGCCTCCACGGGATACCAAATATTCCACAGCGTTGTTTCCGTGGGACCACCAACACTAACTACCTTAGCTCCCTCTACCAGAGCCTCAAGACGCTTCGGAATCGTCAGCGGAATCCAATCCCCACCCAGGAACGCCAGCCGCAATGTCGATGGAATGACATCCGTGCGTTCGCCTGCATATTCCAAAAACATATCCATCATTGCCGGAACCGAATTCCAGAGCGTAATCTGATGCTTCATGCACAGATCCGACCAATGGGAGGGGTCGCGTCGTCCGCTTGCGTCAGGAATAATTAGACTTCCTCCAGCACCTAACACGCCAAATAGGTCGAAGATAGACATATCGTGATGCAGGGCTGTCAACCCTAAAACGCGATCGCCAGAATTAATCTCAAATTGCTTTTGAGTGCAGACAACTGCATTCACCAATCCGCGATGGCGAATCATTACGCCTTTCGGCAAGCCAGTAGAACCCGAGGTGTAGAGGACAAAGGCGAGATCGTCAGGTGTTTGAATCGGTTCTAAGGGGCGATCGTCAATATTTTCCAAGTTTTCGCGATCGACGCAGAGGCGCTGCACGCGATCGAACCACTCCAGGCGATCGTCTAACCAAGATTGAGTCAGGACAACTTCAACTCTGCCATTCTCCAGCAGGTAGTCAAGCCGTTCTTTCCCAACTGTGGCATCAATCGGGAGGTAAGCAGCACCAGCGTGTAATACGCCCAGAGCAGCTATCACTTGCTCCCAACCCTTTTCCATCACGATTGCGATCGGTTGGTTTGGTTGCGCTCCTAAATTCCGCAAATGCCGTCCCCAACGGTTTGCGAGGGAATACAATTCTTGATAGGTTAAGGTTTTTTGAGTTGTAATAACCGCAGGTTGGTCTGGGCGTTGAGGTACTTGAGCCGCAATCAGATCGTGAAGCAAGATTTCCGGCATTGGCTGCTCGTCTCCGGCAGCTACCAACTGCTGACCTGTCGCCACTATCACCCGCCGCATGACTTCCGACCAACTCTGCTGCCAGAGATTCTCATCAGTACCTAACAGATGGAGCAAATGGATAAAAGCATTTAAGAGATTTTGGGATAGCCCTTCAGGAAAAAGTTCTTCCACGGTATCCCAGTGGCAATAAAGCGCACCATTATGTTCAAAAACATGGTTATTCAGCCATACTTGGGAAGTTTGGTTAATGGCAAAGACAACCTCCCCCAGAGCTTCTGCTTGCTTCGTAGCGTAGGTACTTTGTCCGGTTTCATCTGCTGGAATTGCGGTAAATACAACTGGCATCAGCGAACCAGAAAGCCGATTTTGAGCAACAGCAAGTTCCCGCAGGACTTCGACCCCGTTAAAGAAACGATGCTCTATATCGCTCCAAAGTTGCGCCTGTAAACGTTGCGATCGCTCGGCAAAGGAAGCATCTCCCCTATTGTCAATTTCCAGCACCGTGAATGAGGCATATTCCCCAATCAAACGGTTCACCTGTGAATGCAGTGGTAGGCGATTGAAACTTGGTATGTTAATGCAGAAATGCCGCTCTTTATTCCACAACGTCAGAACTTCAGCGTAGGCTGCTGCCAAAATGCCTGGTGCAGTAATCCCCAATTGAGTCGCCTGCGATTTAAGGCGCTGCCAAATAGGAGCTTCTACCACCCTTTCTCGGCGCACAAACCTGCCACTGGTGAGAGCTGACGGCTGCTTAGCAAGGGGTAAATCTGGTCTTAAGGGTAAAGAATCGATTCGTTTGCGCCAGTAATCCTGCGATCGCCTGTACTCCTCGGAATTAGCCAACGATCGCTCTGCCAAGACATAATCGCGAAAGGTAATTTCTAAAGGCTCCAGTTGAGTTTCAGGATTGTGGTAAAGCGCCGCCCATTCCCTATAGGTAATTGCAATACTCCAACCATCAAAGATTAACTTATCTAAACTCACATGAATCCGCGTGCGTCCATCGTCCAGTAAAGTTGCTTGAATATCAAATAGGGGATACCGATCGCTAGGGAGGATTTGATGCGACATGCGATCGCGCACGTCTTTTAGCTGAGCTTTGACTGTTTCTACATCCCGTCCCCGCAAATCTAGCATCCGAAACTGATAGGGAGGCACATTTTCCAATACCTGTTGAGTTCCATCCGGCAGTACGACCGCTCGCATCATGTCATGACGATCTATTAATCGTTGCCAAGCTTGAGTCAAGCGTTCCAGATCGAAGTTGCCTTCCAATTCCACATAGCTGTGACTGGCAACCTGTCCCATTTCCACTTCACCACTGCGCCCAACCCAGTAAGCTTGTTGCAATCCAGTCAATGGAAAGGGGTGAAATCGTTCGTCAGGGGCAGCAGTAATCGTTGGTAGGTTAAATACTGCTCGCTGCGGTTGCCGCTCTTGTTTGACACCTACTTTTTTCTCGCGAATTAACTGAGCTAGCAAAGCTTTTCGTTCGGGTGAAAGAGATTGGAGCTTGTCAACGTGCGCTTGGGAATTTAACTTTTGGCTTATAATTTCAGTCATTGGCTTGATTTACACCAACAGAATAGATTTAGAAAAATTTATGCAGGGGTTTTAAGTGGCTAGTTGGCGATCTCCCTCTCAAAGAGCGATCGCCAGCATTGTTACTTCAGCAGCGCCATCACTTCTTCATCAGACAATTGCGCCAAATACTCGATCGTGTCTTCCATGTCATCTAGATTGACTTGCATAGCTTGAGCTTGTTCGATCTGTCGAGCCATACCCCCGACAGTCGGGAATTGAAATAAATGAATCAACGGTAAGTCAATACTAAATGTCGAGCGGATCGTTCCCATCAATGACACGGCGATCAAAGAGTTGCCTCCCAAACTAAAGAAGTTATCTCCCGTACCAATTTCAGACACCTGAAGTAAGTTTTGCCAAATCGCCATTAGGGTTTGCTCAACCTGATTTTGAGGTGCTGTCTGCTCGATCGCCCTATTCAACTGCACCGTCGTCGGCGCAGGCAGTGCCTTGCGATCGACCTTATTGTTTGGCGTGAGTGGAAAAGCCTCTAGCACGACAAAGTTGGAGGGAACCATGTACTCTGGTAATTGAGCGAGTAAGTATTCTCGCAACTGTGAGTTAGCAGGCTGCTGTCCTGGCTGTAGTAGTAAGTAGGCAACCAGGCGCTTATCACCCGGTACATCTTCGCGAACTACGATCGCTGCTTCTCGAACTGCCTCGTGGCGACTTAAAATTGTCTCAATTTCGCCTAGTTCGATGCGATATCCCCGCACCTTGACTTGAAAGTCGATGCGACCGAGGAATTCTACGTTCCCATCCCTGCGGTAACGTACCAAATCTCCCGTGCGGTAGAGACGGTCGGTCGGATTTTGACTCAAAGGATGGGGAATAAACCGCTCTTGAGTTAACTCCGGTCGGTTCAGATAACCGCGAGTCACACCTGCTCCCCCGATCAGGAGTTCGCCTGCGACTCCGATGGGAACGGGCTGCCCGTTCCGATCTAAGATATAAAGTTCGGTATTGGCGATTGGACGACCGATGGGAACAACTCCATCTACTTGGGTTAGTGTATGAGTCGCCGACCAGATGGCGGTTTCTGTAGGACCGTACATATTATGAACTTGTCCCGCCACAATTTGCTGGAGTTGAAGCGCCAAGGCTTCGGTCAAAGCTTCGCCGCCAACCATCATCTGACGTAACTGTTTCATGGCGGCGCGAGTAGCGGGATCGGCAATTAACAAACTCGCCATTGAGGGAGTGCATTGCAGGTGTGTCACTTGATGGCGCTCGATCAGTCCCGCCACAGAATGGTTCTGTGTTGCGGCTTCAGTCATAGGCAGATTGGACTGTTCCTTCACGCGATCGAGTAGCGGTAGTTGGGACAAGACCAGATCGGTGTCGATGCCATAGTCAATCAAACAGGCAATTTCATCCACGTCAATGCCTTTGATGCGATCGACTATCTGCAAACAAGTTTCTACAGTCCCGAACAAACCACTGGTTTCAAAGTATCGTTCAAAGGAGAAATCCAGCACCTCATCCAGATCTCGCTCGGATAAGTGAGATATCGCAAATTGTCCTTTGTCGTTCGTGGTTTTCTGCTTGAAAGTGGGAAAAGCCCATGCAGCTTGCTTGATTAAATCGAGAGAAGTGGCGAGATATTGCCGCATCGGTTGACGCACAATTTCGCGGACGGCATCATCGCTCTGACCTACAAAGGTATGGAGCATCAAGGTTACAGTCCCCTGACCGGAATGTCCGTTTTCTGCCCATGCTTGTCGGTAAAGGGCAATTTTTTCTGCTAATTCTTCTAGGCTCTGCCCCAATAAGTGAGTCAGAATATGAAAACCTTTAGCACCTGCCATGCGAAATGTTTCTGGATTGCCTGCGGCAGTAATCCAGACTGGAAGTTCGGGTTGAATCGGACGTGGCAGTGTTTGAACGGCTACAGCTTCACCTTTTCCATTCGGATAAGTTACAGATTCCCCGCGCCAGAGCGATCGCACCTCCTCAATCTGCTGGAACATAATGTCCTTACGATTCTCGAAGGTTTCCGGGCGCAGGACAAAATCATTTGGTTGCCAGCCAGGGGCGAAGGAAATCCCCACCCGACCACCTGACAAATTATCCACAATAGACCAATCTTCGGCAATTCGTACCGAGCTATGCAGTGGAGAAACACAGCTACCCGCCCGAATCTGGATCTGTTTGGTCGTTGCCGCGATCGCCGCACTGGTAACGGCAGGGTTGGGAAATAGCCCCCCGAAGGCATGGAAGTGCCGTTCTGGAGTCCAGACGGCTTTAAATCCGTTCGTATCGCCAAACTTAGCGCCTTCAGTCAATAGACGATATTTAGCGGCAGCATCTCCACCATTCTCATCACTAGAGAAATAGAACAAACTGAAATCGATCGCCTTGTTAGCATTCTGGAGCGATAACGGCTTAGCAGCGGTACGCTCTTTCTTGGCATTGTAGATGACGACCTTAAACCCCCGTGCTAGCGTCCAAAACAGCTCTAACACGGAAATATCAAAGGACAAACTCGTGACCGCTAACCAGACTCCAGGGGGGTTATGCTCGATAACCCCATCCATTCCCGTAAAGAAGTTGACTGCATTACGGTGTTCTACCATTACACCCTTCGGCTTGCCCGTAGAACCAGAGGTATAGATGACGTAGCTGAGATTTTCTGGCTTGACTCCACTATCGGGATTGGCGATCGCCTCTCGCTCGATCTCATCCCACATCGTATCGATGGGAATAAGATTAACACCAGGCTCGACCACTAAATTGCTAATTAACTTCTGCTGGGTGACGATAACCGCAGCTTGAGAGTCTTTCAGCATGAAGCCAATTCGGTCTGGGGGAAAATCTGGATCGAGAGGAACGTAAGCACCCCCTGCTTTGTGAATTCCTAACAACGCTACCATCATCTCCAGCGATCGCTCTACGTGCAACCCTACGAGAACATCGGGACCTACGCCTTGTCTTTGTAAATAACGAGCTAGTTGATTGGCTTTGGCATTCAACTCTCCGTAGGTTAACTGTTGCTGCTCAAAAGCAACGGCGATCGCATCGGGGTTAAGGGTGACTTGCTGCTCGAACAACTGATGGATGCAGCGATCGCTAGAGTATGGTTTGACTGTTTGGTTCCACTCCACCAAAATTTGGTGTAGTTCTGTAGCCGAGAGTAACGGGAGTTGGTGCAGTAATTGTTCGGGATGTTCGACGCAGGCGCTAATTAAATTCTGAAGTCGTTGAGCGATCGCTGCACTATTTACTTCATCAATCGAGCCAGCATGAACCAATTCCGGCAAACTACCATCTTCATAGGCAACAAGGGCAATCGTTGCACCCAAATGAGTCCAGTCTAGTTGCTCGGGGCTAGCTGCCAGGACAATCGCTACTTGAAAAGAATTCTGGGAAAGCTTTTGTAATTCTGGATGACGGGCAAAGATATCTAAAGTATAACTACCTAAACGAGACGCACGATCTAATCCTGCTGCCAAGCGTTTCTGAAAATCGGTAAAGGAATCCTCAGCAACAGACTGAACGCGAATCGGAACTTGTTGAGCAAAAATTTCTGGAGCAATACTGCGCTGTGCTGCGGTTTGCAGCCCCAAGTCAAACTCTGGCTCTGTTGCCAATCGCGTGCAATAAGCTGCGAACATGGTTAGTAGCGATCGCGGTTCTACCGGTTTGGGTGGCAGCAAGATGGGGTATCGGTGCAAACGCTCGGACGACGCATTCAGCGCTCCAACCTGTAAATAGGGATGTTGAAACGGAGTCAGTTGTGCCAGTTGCTTGACCCACGACCGTTCGTGGCGAGCGATCGCCGCATTACGCTGACCGATCGCATCTCTCAGTTCGGCATCCAGTTCGGGTAAAATAACGCCAATACGCACGCCGTAAGATTGCTGCAAGTTTTCTAACGTGAGGGGTTTTCCCTCAAGCGATGTCAGACGGCTGAGCCGTACCGCACCATCCTGAGTGGCAATGCAAATTCCATCTGCATCAAGTTCCAACACCTGCCTCGCGCTCCCGTATGAGGTTACTACTGCATCAGCAGCTCCCACAGCAACGACTCCACCTGGTAAACAGAGTTTTGGTAAGCCTAGTGGATTGCGGATTGGACCAAAATCTAATGCTCGCACTAAATTACAAAGCTCTTTACTGCTCGTGTCAAACGACAAAACGCAAGCTGCTGCTGGGCGATCGCTGGAACCAAAATAACTCTGTTGCGAGCGATCCTGTGCTAATGGTTCTAGCCGATCGGTTGCCAGTTCCTCGATTAATTCGTCAAAGGTAGCGATCGCCACATCCAAGCAGCGAGCATTTAGATCGAATGCTGTATCAGTGGGTTCAATAGGTACTATTTGCTGTTTGAGAATGCGTCCAGCGTCAATGTCAGAGACAACTTCATGCCAGGTGATGCCGTGTTGCCGTTCGCCATGCAGCAGCGCCCAAGATGTTGCATATAACCCCGCATACTTTGGTAAAAGTGAATCGTGAAAGTTAATTGTTGCTTTTCGTGCCTGGGCAATGACTTTTGGTGGTACGATCCACCAGACGTTGTTAATACTAAAAAGGTAGTCGTACTCAGTACTAAGTAGCCGATCTTGAAAAGCAGATAGAGAAGGAGCATGAGGAATATTACGTTCCTCTGCAAACTTAACTAGTGAGTTCTCTGCTGAAAAAACTCCAAGGACTTTGTGTTCTGCTGTTAATAAAATCTCTAAGCACTTTACGGCAAGGACACCATCACCTACAACAAAACAAGAGAAACTAGACATAATTATTTCCTATTGCACATGGTCAACTGAATCATCTAATTCACCGTACTAACAGGGGTATTACTCATAAGCACTGCAAAGCTGTATACCCTGTTTTAGTAAGAATATTGGGTAGTAATTGATAAGTAACTACATATTTTTTTGAAACGATATTTATATTTAGAATATAATTAAATTTAGTTTTGGCATTCATTCATACTTTACACTTTGAGAACGTAAATTGACTCAGTAAAACTTCTGTCAGCACATTCACTTAGAAATAAGTTTGAGAGATAATAAGAGATAAAGAATGAGGCTTGGTTGCAATAAAGTTGGTGGCTTGACCAAGAGCGATTGCTAAAGCTAATTCAATGTTTAGTTCTAACTTAACTTTCTATCAACCGAGACAAAATTTTTAAACTGTAAATCACAATCAATAAATAACCTATAAAAAGCTAATCTTTTATGAAGATAAAACAAAGGTTTAGAAGATGCGCGTTAAGATTTAGTGAAACTCTTTTGTCTTTATACTAGATTGAGCTATTTGCTAAGTATCATTTGCTTGCAAGAGGCTGAGTATTTAATAGGCGATCGCAGTTTGAATCGTTTGTTGATTCAGTATTTCTACTTCAAAGATATCTAGAGCAATGGCAACACTTACTACAGATCCCAATCTTTTTCAAAGTTTAGTTAGATTATCAACAGAACAACGTCAGTTATTTGAACTACTACTCAAAAAGCAAGGTGAGGATTTAGCTCAATTTGGTATTCCGAAGCGAACGATATCCGAGCTGATGCCGCTGTCATATTCTCAGGAAAAAATTTGGACGATTGCACAGTTAACTCCAGATTCATTCGTTGATAACGTACCTGTGGCTTTTCATGTTTCTGGAGAGCTGAATTTACCAGTCTTTGAAAAAAGTGTAAATCTTCTGATCGAGCGGAATGAAATTTTACGGACTACATGTAAAGTTCGCGATCGCCAGCCAATTCAAACTTTAATGCCTACCTTTAAACCTTGGGTAAAGACAATCGATCTCAGTAGTTTTACTCGGGAAGAAAGATTAGAACGTGCTGCAAATAGAGCGAAAGAAATTGCACAGATGCCATTCGATCTATCACAAGATGTGCTTTTTCGAGCTACAGTATTTTGCCTTGGGGAACAAGAGTTTCTCATGCTCCTGGTGACGCATCAGTTTGCCATTGATGGATTGTCTGTCAGATTTTTACTGCAAGAATTAGCAATTTTGTACAAAGCAATTTTAGTTGGCGATCGCCCATCTCTTCCAGAGCCAAATATCCAATATGCTGACTTCGCAGTTTGGCAGCGACAATGGTTTTCTGATGCAATCTTTGAACCGCAAATTACTTACTGGAAAAAACAGCTCAGCAGCGTGCCGTCACAGTTACAATTACCCATTTATCAAAGTCGTCAATTTGCCACGCTTGAAGCAGGATGTGAAAAATTTGAGTTTTCCCTAACTTTATCTGATAAATTAAGAGCGTTATGTCGCCAGCAAGGTGTCACATCCTTCATGGCATTTGTAGCTTTGTTTCAAATCATCCTACATCGCTGTACGTTAGAAAATGACATAAGTATCGGTACGATTATTTCAAATCGTAACCGTAGCGAAATCGAGAAAGTTGTAGGAAACTTCGCTAACAACCTTCTCCTCCGTACAACCTTTTCTAACGATTTGAACTTTGGTGATGTTTTAGCAAAAGTTCGAGAGACAATCCTTGATGCTTATACTTATCAAGATGTACCTTTTCAATGCTTAGCTGAATCTTTAAAAAGCCTGCCTCAATTTCAAGCCTTGCTGTTGGTAAGAGATAGTACCACGGCTCAAAATTTGGCTCTACCCGATCTTCAAGTGCAAGACTTTCCAGTCAATCTGGGTGTTACTCGAATGGAATTGAACTTGGACATCACCGATAGTGGCAAAGGTTCTATTTTTGGAAAGCTAGAGTACAAATCAGCATTATTTGAAGCGTCAACCATCAAACAAATTTTGAAGAATTTGCAAGCTCTGTTAGAAAGCGTGACTGAAAATCAAGATCGGAAAATCGCCGATATCGTACTGCCTGAAGCGATCGATTGTTCCCTATACAATGAGAATTTACAAGACAAATCAACTACGGCACAAATCTCTAGCAAACAAGTTGTAGCTCCTACAACAGAGATGGAAAAAGAACTTGTCGCAATATGGTCGGAAATTCTGGGTCATCCGCAAGTTGGCATCCACAATAACTTTTTTGAGTTAGGTGGTCATTCTCTATTAGCTGTGAAACTATTTGCTGAGATGGAGAAGCGGTTTGGGAAAAACTTACCGCTATCTACTCTATTTCAAGCACCAACTATTAACCAGCTAGCCGATATTGTCCAACGTACTGAAGAGACAGTTTCTTGGTCTCCTCTAGTGACTATTCAAGCTGGTGACTCCAAGAAACTCCCACTTTTCTGCGTACACGGTGCTGGATTTAACGTACTGATCTATCGTGATGTAGCACTCAATTTAGGCTCAGACCAACCTGTATATGGATTGCAAGCGAGGGGTTTAGATGGCAATAGACCCGTACACCTAGACTTTGAGAGTATTGCAGCTGACTACATTCGTGAAGTTCAGTCTGTTCAACCTGAAGGACCCTATATGATAGGAGGGTTATCAAATGGCGGTTGTATTGCATTTGAAATGGCGCAACAACTTCACGCTCAGGGACAAGAAGTGATTTTGCTAGCTTTGTTCGATACTTATACTCCAGATGCTATTGCGCTACTTCCTCCTTTGCCACGATTTCTATCCTCTGTTAATTATCTTCGGCAGCACATGCTTCCTCCTTACCTGCTAAAAGTGCGATCGCAGCCTCAGATTTTACTGAGCGAGTTGCAAGTAGCTTTGGGAGCAATTGGGAAAGTTTTGCGACAATCTAAAGCTGGAACACAGGCATTAGAGCGAGAAAAGAAGCGTGCCTTGTTCTCAAAAGTTCATACGCAAAAGTCAAGTTCTATGTTTGCAGATCCAGAGGATATTTCAGCCTCTAGTTTTTTGGAACAGAGATTAGCTCAAATCAGCCAATATATTCTCCAACGTTCTTCATGGTCATTTCTCACGCCGTCAACTCAGCTTGATGAAATGGATGATGTCATATCCACAAATCTGAAGAATTTAGAGGAGATTTATAGCAAAGGTCAAGAGACTTACAACCCTCAGCCATATTCAGGAAAAGTGACTGTCTTTAAAGCTGGAGAAACTCCTCCAGGTCATCAGGTAGATGCTAAATTGGGATGGAGTCGTATTGCTCAAGCTGGAGTCGAAGTGTATGAGATTCCTGGTAATCATACGTCTATCATGGCATCTCCACTTTTAGCGGAAAAATTGAGATTGTGTATTGAAAAGGCTGTCGGCAGCTGAATTTAAATTTTTATTCCTTGTCAACATCATAGAGATTTAATTGAGGCGATCGCATTTTTAATGTAATGCGATCGCTTCTCTATCTTTAGGTATAGAAATAGAGGATGCACACAATTAGCATTTAGCTGCTTAAATTTAGACATTTTTTCCATCTCATAAAAATAATCTAAAGCTTGATTTGTATGCCCCCCTATAGGATTGAAATTTTTATACAAAATCGTTTTGATTAAAAGGCTGATTAAGATTATGTTTGCTGAATAAAGCATAAAGCTATGCCAATCGTTCCATTGATGCAAGCTCTTTCTTCTGGTTGGTTGTATCATCCTATACAGCCATATTTAGCATTGCATATCCCAGATGGCTTTTTAAACCTACCCGTAATTGCTGTTACCTGGATACTAGCGATCGCCCTGATCGCTATATCTCTAAATCGCGTGCAGGCAGACTACCAGGAAAAGGCAGTGCCTCTAATGGGCGTTTGCGCTGCATTTATCTTCGCCGCACAGATGATCAACTTTCCCATTCCAGGTGGTACATCCGGTCATTTGCTGGGAGGTACTCTAGCAGGAGCGCTTTTAGGTCCTTGGGCGGGAACGCTAGTGATGACAGTCGTATTCATCGTGCAAGCAGTGGTGTTTCAAGATGGAGGCTTGACGGTATTAGGAGCCAACATCTTCAATATGGGTCTGATCGGCACGTTTGCCGGTTACTACCTTTACAAAGCAATTCGCTTTGCCATTGGTAGAAATAAATTATCAGGGATGGCTGTAGGAGCAGCAGTCGCGGCTTGGGCGAGTGTCATGATTGCCGCGATTATTTGTGCGATTCAACTTGCTGTCTCTGGAACCGTTCCTTTGGCAGTTGCAATCGGAGCAATGGCAACATGGCACGTCCTGATTGGGATTGGTGAAGCCGCAATTACAGTTGTAGCGCTTGTCTTCATCTGGCGGACTCGCCCCGATATGTTTTACGATCCACCCCGTCGGGCTGTATCGCCAAGAAACAGAATAGGAGTTGGGAGCTAGAGAAAAAGTCAAAAGTCATGCATTGGTAGGGGTGGGTTTTGACCCAAAATTTCCAGTTGTGGCTGTCCATCGATTTGCGCGCACCCGCCCGTACAAAAGTCAAAAGCAGACATTTATCTCGTGTCCCTCTCGATTTTGAAAAGCCTTGGAACTGATTTTAGCGAGACTACCGTATGAGTAATAATTTGACGCGATCGCGTAACCGTGCTTTTGCGATCGCTGGATTGGGAATTGCCCTAATCGTTGCCGTTTTCCTCTCTCCCTTTGCTAGCCAAGATCCCGATGGCTTAGACAGAGTTTCCCAAGACCTTAAATTTGAAGACAAAGCCGCAGAGGATGCCCCAGCTAGCAAGTTACCTTTTTACTCCATTTTCGATGAATATGCCCTTCGAGGAGTTCCTGAAGGGATAGCAACCCCCATAGCTGGGTTAGTCGGTACGCTGGCTACTTTCGGCTTAGCTTGGGGAATAGGGAAATTAGTTGTCCGTGGTGAGTCTAGCCCCTCCGACGAAAGCGATCGGTAAGCAGTTATCAGTTGTCAGTTAACAGTTATCAGTTGTCAGTGGTGCGTGGTGCGTGGTGCGTGAAATGACCAATGACCAATGACCAATGACCAATGACCAATGACCAATGACCAATGACCAATGACCAATGACACTATTACATATTGGGGCATTTCATCTAGATATTGATAGCCACAAAAATACTGTTTGGCACGCCCTTGCACCACGCACTCGCATTTTGTGTGTTTTACTGATGGTTTTTGCCATTGTCTTGACTCCCAACGGACGCTGGTGGACGTGGGGAATCTACGCCGTAGCCGTTATTAGCTTATTATTCCTCACTCGCATTACTTTACCCGTACTGCTCAAACGCATAGCCGTGGAATTGTCCTTTGTAGGTGTAGTTTTACTCGGGACTTTGTTTCGGGATGGAGGCGAGGTTATTTGGGCATGGGGATTTTTACGCATCACCACCACAGGATTAACCGTATTGGGTAGCGTCACGCTGAAGGCGTTGCTATCGCTCATGATGTTAAATTTACTGACTTTAACGACATCAGTGCCAGCTTTGTTAAATGGTTTATTAGAATTACGTATTCCACCTTTACTCGTTGCAACTATTGCTTCTATGTATCGCTATTTGGGTGTATTGATAGGTGAATTCAACGCGATGCGACGGGCAGCAGCCTGTCGTAATTTAATGACTAATAGGTACTGGCAGCGATTAGTTATTGGAAATACGATTGGTTCTCTATTCATTCGGACTTACGATCGCGGCGAACGAATTCATCATGCTATGTTATCGCGAGGTTATCGGGGAGCATTTCCAGTTGAAAAAATCCCCTCAGCAGGAAGACGCGACATTGTAGCTTTAGCGCTAACTTTAATTGCGATGCTAGCAGGACAAAGCGTTTATTTATTTATAAAGTGACAGTTATCAGTTGTCAGTTATCAGTTATCAGTTATCAGTTGTCAGTTAATTCCGACTTACGACTTACGACTTGGTAACTGCGTTGCGGCTCTCTCTTCTAGTCCTAGTTAAAATGCATCACAACCCGATCCTTGTGGAAAATCTCAGTTATGCCTACCCTGATGGTACGCAGGCACTTAGGAAAGTGAATTTGGCGATCGCTGCTGGCGAACGAGTTGCCTTAATTGGGGCGAATGGTTCGGGAAAATCGACATTACAGCTACACTTAAACGGAATTATTCTGCCTCAAGAAGGTAGGGTAATGGTAGGAAAGTGGACTGTGCAACCAGACAATTTACAATTAATTCGGAATTTTGTCGGGCTGGTATTTCAAAATCCTGACAATCAAATATTTATGCCCACAGTCTGGGAAGATATAGCTTTTGGTCCGATGAATTTGGGTTTGCGGGGAGAAGAATTGCATAAACGAGTTTTGCAAGCGATGGCACATGTAAACATCGATCCAGAATGGTACGGACATCGCAGCACGGAGAACCTCTCAGGAGGAGAGAAAAAAAGAATTGCGATCGCGGGTGTTTTGGCTATGCAACCCCAGATCTTAGTGCTTGACGAACCCTCAGCGCAACTCGATCCTCGTTCCCGCCGCCAATCGATTGAATTGCTCAAATCTCTTCCGATTACTCAACTCGTTGCCACCCACGACTTAGACTTAGCTTTAGATTTGTGCGATCGCACCGTGGTTTTGAGTCAGGGTCAAGTGGTTTACGACGGTACAACCGAACGAGTCATGGGTGATGCCAAATTCTTACTAGAACACGCCCTCGAACCACCACTTAGCTACAGTCGTCCCTACTGTAATTTGGCAGATGCACCTTGGAAGGGAGAAGTCGTAAGTCGTAAGTCGTAAGTCACAATTAAACCCTACTCCCTGCTCCCTGCTCCCTGCTCTCTTTCTTCACTAATGACTGACTTTTGTTACTCTACAAAAAGTCGGTACACCTCTATCTTAAGTATCAAAAATTATCACTGATTTATTGACAGTCATTTTCTCTAAAACTATACTGAAGGATCTAAAAATTATTTGGGAATATTTCTCAAAAAAATCCGCCAATAGACTGGCATATCATGCCGAACAAATTTTTTCTGAGCAAATCCAAAATTTGGAACCGCCGCCAATTGTTGCAATGGGGGTTAGCGGGTGTGGGAACTGCTGGTGCTGCTGCTGTAGGGCTACACTTTGCATCCCGAAGTCATTCCGCCGTGCGCGTGCCACCCATACCACCTAGCGATCCCTCAGACGATCGTGGTTTGCAACCCATGACCGTTCTCAGAAATTTCGATTACGGCACGCTGAAACGAGAAAACGGACGGAATATTCGCGAATTTCGGATTACAGCTCAAAATACGACGATTCAACTCAATCGCGCTGTTGTTTTTAATACCTGGAATTTTAACAATCGCATTCCAGGACCAACTTTACGCGCCAAACAAGGCGATTTCGTCCGCGTTGTCTTTCTCAATCAAGGCGGACATTCTCATTCAATGCACTTTCACGGCATTCATCCTACAGAAGAAGATGGCGTGCGTCCGATTCGGCACGGTGCGGCAACAGTTTACGAATTTGAGGCAAAGCCATATGGCATTCATCTCTACCACTGTCACGCCGAGCCTGTGACCCGTCACATCGGTAAGGGATTGTACGGTATGTTCATCATCGATCCGCCTCAAGGACGACCGCCAGCGGATGAAATGATTTTAGTTATGGGTGGCTTTGATGTGGATGAAGATAAGCACAACGAGCTGTATGCCTTTAATGGTTTGCCGGATTACTACCACATGCACCCAATACCTGTTTACCAAAATCAACTCATTCGGCTTTATTTGCTGAACATGATCGAGTTAGATCCGGCGGTGACATTTCACATTCACGCTAACTTCTTCAAGGTTTATCCCACGGGGATGACTCTCAACCCCAGCCACGAATCAGATGTCATCACAATGGGGACAGCCGAACGTCATATTTTAGAATTTGCCTACCCTTATACGGGCAAGTATATGTTTCATCCCCATCAAGACGCGATCGCCGAAGCAGGATGCATGGGCTATTTTGACGTGATTGGTCAAGCATAAATACTAGTTTTTGTCAAATCAGTTGACAATAATTTTCACCGAAACTCACTTTTCAATAAGGAAGGCTGAAAATGTTGCGGAAATTACCAAACGGGCGGAGAGTGGCACAAGACAAAGATTCCTGGTTTCTAAACTTCGATCGCAGACTGAGAGCGATCGCGCGGTTCTTGTTACTCAGTATGAGCGCTGCAATGTTGGCGATCGTTGTTAGTTGCACTCAACAAACACCAGATACCAGTAACAATCCCTCTCCAGCCCCTGCAACGAATACAAGCGCCTCTGCACCCAACCATCAACAACACGGTGGAAAAGAGCAAATTAACATCAACACTGCCATCCTTTCAGAATTAGATAAATTTGAAGCCATGTTGGGCGTACCTGCCTTGTCTAATAAAATTCAAGCCAGCCGCCCCTACGCTAACCCCGAAGAACTCGTCTCTAAAAATGTCGTCACCCAAGAGCAATTCGACAAAATTAAGGACATGGTAACGGTAGAAGATGTGGTGCTGACTGGGGAAGCTAAAGATGTAGACTACATGTCCAAACTCGGCTTGATGAAAGGACACTTAATCGTAGCAAAAGAGTTACTCGACAAGCAGCTACCGAAGCAAGCAGAACCCCACATCGGACACCCAGTAGAAGAAATCTACGTAGATGTGGAAGATCAGCTTAACGAACGCAACGTCAAAGAATTTAAGACAACTTTGATTGGCTTGCAAGATTTAATTAAAGCTCAACCCAAGTCCGATAAAGTGCAAGCCGACTTTTCAGCTTCTATGCAAGCAGTAGACGGCGCGATCGCGGCATTACCAGAAAAGGAGCGTTCCTCTGCCGCATTTAACCTGCAAGTCATCAACGAATTACTCGATGCTGCTAACTCCGAATATGGTGCGGCGATCGCTAATGGTAAAATTTCAGCTGCGATTGAGTACCAAGACTCCCGTGGTTTTGTCATCTATGCCAACAACCTTTATCAAAAGATCGCCGACCAAATGGCAAAGGAAAACCCCGAAGCACACAAGACAATAGAGACTAGTCTAAAAGACCTTGCCAAAGCTTGGCCCTCTCCCGTTCCACCAGCCAAACCTGTCAACACTCCCGAGGAAGTAACCCAGTTAGTCAAGGCGATCGAGCAAAACTCGCAGCAAGTTATTAGCAAATCTAATCCCTCTGCCTAAACCCAGATTTGTTAAAGTTAGAAATTGTCTATCGTCAGTAGGTAGTACATTATTATTATCTACTGACAACTGACAACTGATAACTGATAACTGATAACTGATAACTGATAACTGACAATGCGCGAACTCGACCAAAAACAGACAATCGAACTGCTAAACTCCATCATGGAGTTTGAACTGGCGGGGGTAGTACGCTACACCCATTACTCTTTGATGGTGACTGGTCCCAACCGGATTCCAATTGTCGAGTTTTTCAAACTGCAAGCTACCGAGTCTCTCACCCATGCCCAACAAGTAGGAGAAATTTTAACTGGTTTGGACGGACATCCCAGCCTGAGAATTGCTCCGATGGAGGAAACCTACAAGCATACGGTACGGGATATTTTGGAAGAAAGTCTTTCTCACGAACGGAAAGCGCTAGATTTATATAAAAAACTGCTCGATACTGTAGAAGATGCCAGCGTTTATCTAGAAGAATTTGCCCGTACCATGATTGGCACGGAAGAACTGCACAACATCGAAATTAAAAAGATGCTGCGCGACTTTAGTGGTAGTGCTGTGTAATGTCAAGAGTTGACAGTTGACAGTTGACAGTTGACAGTTTTCACGCAGTGTAGTGCCAGCGTCTACAGTTGACAGTCAACTAACATCATGAGAGAAAAATGAATTTTAGTGCCGCTCTACCTACTTTTGTCATTACTCTGCGGGAGGGAGTAGAAGCAGCCCTCGTCGTGGGGATCGTTTTGGCTCTGCTCAAGAAAGCCAAACAGAGCAAACTCAACTCCTGGGTTTATGCTGGTGTTGGAGTTGGAATTGCCGCGAGTGCGTTGGTGGGGTTGTTATTCAGTGCCATTATTCAAGCTCTAGGTTCAATAAATCCTGAATATACTCCAGTGGTAGAGCCACTGATGGAAGGAGCCTTCAGTGTTGTGGCGATCGCTATGCTTAGCTGGATGCTGATTTGGATGACTCGTCAAGCGCGGTTTTTGAAGGCGGAAGTGGAAGGGACGGTAACGGCGGCGCTCAAACAAGACAATGGTGCGGGTTGGGGCGTTTTTAGCTTAATTTTCATTGCCGTACTGCGAGAAGGCTTTGAAACCGTCTTATTCATTGCTGCCAATTTTCAACAAGGTTTTTTTCCAGCGATTGGGGCAATTGGTGGTTTAGTGACGGCGATCGCGATCGGAGTTTTGTTATTTAAGTGGGGCGTAAAAATCAATATTCGCCTCTTTTTCCAAATCATGGGCGTTCTGTTATTGCTGATTGTGGCAGGGTTAGTTGTTTCTGCACTAGCACATTTTGACACTGCTGTTGCTACTCTTGCCAAATTAGATCGACAGTCAGAAAGTCTGTGTTTTTATTACGAACGCTTCACCCGCAATCCTTCTTGTATTCTGGGACCAAGAGTATGGAACACCTCGAAAATTTTACCAGACGAGCAATTTCCTGGCGTAATTTTAAAAGCCTTATTTGGCTATCGAGACGACCTATTTTTAGTCCAAGTGATATCTTACATAGGGTTTTTAGTGACTGTAGGCGGGATTTATTTCCGCAGTTTAGGTATGGGTGCAAGTAAGCCAAAATCAGAGGCAGCGACTTAATTAGTAGGGTGCGTTAAATAATGCACCCAACAATTATGAAATGTTATACATGCTGAAAAATTACCTTGGCGTATTCCTCGGCAGTATTTTGCTCGGCAAACTGTTTCATGCTAATGCGATCGCCTAAAGTTGCAGCGTCAGTCAAAAATTGAGTTAATCCTTGAGCAATTTCACTTGGGATAGTCGAATCTACACCTAGTCCTAACTGATAGCGTTTTACCATCTCTCCCATTAAACCGTAGTTGGAACTGAGAACTGGTTTTTGAGCTGCGGCAGCCAATAGTAAAATACCACTCATACCAATATGACGCTGATATGGAGCTAAGATAACATCAGCAAGTTGAAAATATGCTTGTACGGTATCTTCAGAAATATATTCAAACTGCGTCAGAATTTGTACGGGTTGCGACTGTTGAACCCGCTTGATTTGAGATTGGATGGCTGCTTGCTCTGGCGGATATGCATTGCCGACAATTAAGAGACAGATTTGTCCGCTAAGATTTGATGGCAACTGCGATATCGCTTCCAGCGTTTGATACACTCCTTTACGTTCAGCTTCAAACGAACCAAACAGAAGAAATATTTGCCGATTAGCATCAATACTTAATTTTGTTTTGAGAAGTTCTGGCTGTATGATTTCAGAAACATGGCGATCGACTTGGACTGGATCTGGTAAATGTACGGCTGCTACATGAGAATTTAATCGAGCCAAATGTTTGATGACAAAGGGATCGAGACAGAAGAGAGTCTTCAATTGTGGATGTTTTAGCATCCGTGCTATGACAGTTTTCTCCCGATATTGTTGCAGAAAACTTTTTCTAGAAGGTACGTAGCTACTAAAGTCGCTATAGTGAAAAGTTGGCTTGAAGTATATTCCAGATACTTTGCAAGGTGACTTGAATCCTAGAGCTAGGGGAATTTGACAAGTATCTAAATACATAATCAGACACTCACTAGCATTTAAAAATTTAGCATATCGACAAAGTAGCTGCCATTCTTGAAAGTTGCGCCAAGTACGCTTCAACTTGGAATTTCGAGATTTGAGCGCAGCGTCTTCTGCAGCGGCGATCGCTACTACTTGAATATTATTTTGATTATATTCGTTAACGAGTTCGACAACATCAGCATGTTTTTCAAGAAACATTGGTGATACAACTACGTCGAGTCTATCTGCTAACTGGCGATCGCCCCAATATTGTATGAGGTATTTAATGTATGCTGCATGATGACCTAAAATAGAGAGGTCAAATAGCATCAAATTGCGTTTTTTTATCACAGTTTTGTGTACTTTCTTATAATTCATTACTATTTAAGTTTGCCCATTTTTAGTTTCCAGGTGAACTTGATAGAGGAATCCGGTTTGATGAGTAAAAAGTTGCGGGGCGCTCAAATTCCTATCCCCGCCGCAAGCGGACGGGGCATTACGGAATTTGCCCTTCGGGACGCACTCCCGCTGTGTTCATGAACGTGACAAGCCACGGGGAATCTACCCTTGATGAGATTGAAAAAATCTCAGCATGGGTAGGATGCGTTACGCCAAAGGCTAACGCATCCTACATAAATTTCGAAAATTAAAATTGCTCTATCTCTATAGCAAACATTTCACTCACTTGTCATTAGTGAAACTACTGAGCGATATAAAAACCAAGAGAAAATACTTTATGAAACGTGAGTTCGACGGTGGGAGATGAGCCAAAAAGAAAAAAGAGACCTATGCTCAAAATACACAGCGCTCGGCCTCAGTTATGAATAGCACCATTGTATCTCGCCTAGATGTGACGCAAATTTTTTGTGAGGTAGACGACTTCTATCAAACCTTTGAACGACATTGGCAGCAACAGATGCTATTGACGGCAAGTTGTGGAGAACGCTTGTGTCGCTCTCGTTTAAGTCTGAGTGAGGTGATGACGATAGTAATTGCTTTTCATGGCTCGGGATATCGTACTTTTAAAGAATTCTACACGCTACAAGTCCTACCAGGCTGGCGTCAAGCTTTTCCTCATCTAGTCAGCTATACTCGTTTTGTCGAATTGATGCCTTGGTCGTTGATGCTGTTATGCTGCTTTGTACAGACCCGTAAGGGAGAAGTCACTGGCATTTCATTCATTGATTCAACTCCGATTGAGGTGTGTCATCCAAAACGTTCTAGAAGCCATCGTGTGTTTGAAGGCATGGTGGGTTGGAGCAAAAATTCGGTCGGGTGGCACTATGGGTTTAAGCTGCACCTAATTATCAATGACCGAGGCGAGTTGCTAGCTTTTAAGCTGACCCCTGGCAATGTAGATGACCGCAAGCCTGTGCCGGACTTAACCCAAGACCTAATTGGTAAGCTATTTGGCGATCGTGGTTATATATCTCAGGAATTGTTTGAGCAACTCTATCAGCAAGGCTTGGAGTTAATTACACGGCGTAAGAAGAAGATGAAGCAACAGTTGGTCAAGTTGATCGACAAAATTCTCTTACGTAAGCGAGCCTTAATTGAAACAGTTTATGACCAACTGAAGAACATTTCTCAAATCGAGCATTCCCGACATAGAAGCATCTGGAATTTCCTGGTCAACTTGTTAGCTGGATTAACAGCTTATACTTATTTGCCCCGAAAACCTTCTCTCGATTTAGAACCCAAAGGCTTACCTGCTCTTCCTCCTGCTGTCTTTTAACCCCGTCGAACTCACGTTTATGAAGCGTTTCTAGAGAGATGATCTGGTTGCCAACCCAATAAAGTATTTGGTCGATTTACAGGAAGAGAAAATATTTTCTGAAATCCTAATTGGCGTTTTTGCGGGGATTCTTTGGCTAAATTCCATAAAGTTTCATAGAAAAAGAAAGAAACTCCTGCAAAGCTGTACCTGCGAGTTACTTGAACTTGATTTTGAATTTGTCCCCACGGAACGTATTTACCTTTTAACCCTGATAAAATTCCAATTCCTACTGGAATATGTTTTCGTGCTGCTTGCACTTCTGGGTATTGTAATTCGCTTAGAAATACTTTGAGGTCGTTGCGATAGACTTGCAAAACTAATTCTTCAATCAATCCTTGTTTGTCCCATTCTGCCCAATCTGCGAGAAAAAGATCGTAGGAAACTCTTTGAGGATTGGGAGCAATTGAAATTATGCAATTAGGTTTTTGTTGTTTGACGGTTTGAAATACCTGTTTCAAAAAAGCCGTAATTTTATCAGCACGCCAGCGCAGCCATTCGGAATCTTGGGGATCGCTAGGTGGCTTTTTTCCTTGATGTTCTTGCTGATATAAATTCACTGTAAATGGATCGTAACCAAATTCTGAAGGTAAACCGAAGTGATCGTCAAATTGAATTCCGTCTATATCGTATTTCGTAACAACTTCTAGAATTAAACTTTGAATAAACTGCTGTACTTCAGGATGAAAAGGATTGAGCCAGACTCGTTTGTGTTTACCTTCTAACCAAATTTCTTTGTTATTATATCTACGAGTTAGCCACTGAGGGTGACGTTTTGCTAATTCGGAATCAGCAGGAGCCATAAACCCAAATTCAAACCAGGGAATGACTCCCATGCGTTGTCGATCGCCCTGCAAAGTCATTTGTGGATGTCCTTGCTGGATAATTTCTTGTAAGATATCTCGTCCTTGTAATCCAGGCGTGGGATCGAGCGATCGCCCGATGGTTTGTGCGGCAATCGAGCTAGGATACAACGTGTATCCCCAGTTCCAAATCGTCGGATAGATAGTATTAAAATTCAGTTGATGTAGGGTTTGAATTGCTTGACTGAGGCGATCGCGTTTAAATAATACATCACTATCAATATTCGTCAGCCATACTCCCCTAATTTCGGCAGAGTTTGAATTGGGTTTGGGAGGAGTTGGCGCGGCTATGAGAGTTACAGAAGAAAAGCAGAGGATAACCGCTAGGCTGAACAGGGCGATCGCGAGGGGAGTAAAAAATTTCCGGCGCATCTTGATTAAGTGAACCTACTGACGGCAAATTCTACAGTATGGGGAAAGCTATCTGTCAGAACTCTTAAAAGAATTTTGCCAATCGATAAGTTTATGCAAGTTATAGTTCTGCTAGCCTTACTCCTGGGGATACTTGTAGCAACATTCGTATTTGGCATTGTGACGAAAAATTTTCTGCTATCCCTCGTTGCATTGCCATCGATCTATTTCTATGTAGCGGCTGTACTAAAAGAATGGCGATATATTCCTTTACGAGAGCGCAGCTTTTATCTATGTAAATTAAAACGCTATCAAGAAGCGATCGCGGCTTGCGATCGTTTTCTCGGACGTTTGCCGGGATACGGTTTTACTTGGTTTAACCGAGGTTTATTATTATTTGAGTTAAAACGCGATCGAGAGGCGATCTCGAGCTACGATAAAGCTTTAGATTGTGCTAAAGATTACTACAAAGGATTTCCCTATCGAGTCTGGTATCATCGAGGTTTGGCATTACATCGCTTAGGGCGTTATAAACAGGCGATCGCCAATTACGACGAATCACTCAAATATACAAAAACATATCATCGCAATTTACGCTATCAGGTTTGGTATCATCGAGGTCTGGCGTTGCAAGAATTGGGACTGTACAGAGAAGCAATTTCTAGCTACGACCGAGCAATGCAGTATATGCACCGATACAAACAGGGTTGGCAGCAAAAAGGAGAAAATGAGGTAGAGATTGCCGAGCCGCAAGACTTCTGGTATGCTCTGGATAATTTGTGGTGTGACTGTTTGGATAAGTTACAGTCCGTCCGCTTGCGCTACGAAAAGGCGATCGCCAGCCATAATCCAGACTCTAAGCACAAACCAGATTTTGGCGATGCTTTCTACAATCGCGCTTGCTGTTTTGCAGCCGCAGGAGATACGGATTTGGCTTTGGCAAATTTGCAACAAGCAATCTATCTCAATCCAAGCGAGTATAGGGAAAAAGCCAAGGCTGATGCGGGATGGGATGAATATCGGCGCGATCGACAGTTTCAACGGTTGGTTGTTGGTTGATCTCAACTCTTGCACAGGGGCGACTGTAAGTCGCAACTACACAGAAGCGGGCGATTGGGCAACGGGTTGCTCAACATTAGCCGCGTACAAAACCCGCCTGCGCGGGTTAAGAATAAGGTTGATAGTTGTTATTTGGTAACTTAGTATATGGGCGCATGGCTGTGCGCCTTGACAGTTATCTCCTTGGCGATCTATGCACGTTACAGGTGTCCATCACGTTGCAATTATTTGTTCTGACTACGAGCGATCGAAGAAATTTTATACAGAAGTTTTGGGATTTTCCATTATTGAAGAAACATTTAGGGCGGCGAGAAATTCCTATAAATTAGATTTAAGAGTCAGCGATACGGTTCAAATTGAATTATTTTCTTTTCCTACGCCGCCGTCAAGACCGAGTAAGCCTGAAGCTTGTGGATTGAGACATTTAGCTTTTGCTGTTGACGATCTCGATCGCGCTGTCACCGAGCTAAATTCTCAAGGAGTGCAAGTAGAAGATATTAGAATAGACGAAATTACAGGTAAACGTTTTACTTTTTTTCAAGACCCAGATAATTTACCACTGGAACTTTATGAAAATTAATATGTTTGTTCTTTTTAAAGAAGGTTTCACGAATATGGGGCAAATTAAATTCGCAGCGATACCAACAAAGTCCGCCTGCGCGGACTATAGAACAATTGGTTTTTTGAAATTTCGTCTAGCAACTCGCCTACCAACAAGGAGTTTTTTAACTCTGGTTTTGATTTGTAGTTTATTTTTGTGTTTTAGCGTTAATTTTATTTCTAGTGCTGTAGCTGCACCAAGTCAGATTGCTGAAAATGTAGACGCGAACAGTCAAACTGATCGCTTGCCTCCTAAAGTAGTTAAAGCTGTCATTGCCGATCTGACTAAGCAGCAAAACCTTCCTCCAGAAAAACTAGAAGTGACTCAATACAGTCGCGAAAGTTGGTCTGATGGTTGCTTGGGACTACCTCAACCGGAAGAAATTTGCTCGCAAGCGATCGTTGAGGGTTGGCGAGTTGTGGTGTCCGATGGTAGCCAAAAATGGGTTTATCGTACTGATAATAGTGGGAGAAACGTGCGATTAGAATCACCAAGGATTTCTAAAGTCAAAATTTAAAAGTCAAAAGTCAAACTTTAGTCAAAATCTTGAAGTTACGTCAGGATGTTGTACTGGCGTTTCAGCCATTATGCTTAGCTCTAGCTCGCAGCAACGCAGCAAAGATGTTCGTTTCTCCAAGCTTGAGGACTCGTACCGTAGAACTGGCGAAAATAGCGGCTGAAGTGGCAAATATCTTGATAACCAATGCTTTCAGCAATTTGTCCGATTGTTTGTTCGGTTTTTTGCAGCAAGTAAATTGCTTGTGCTATGTCACATAGGGTAATTGGTTGTCGGTAATTCTCTTCAATGAAGCGGAATACAGCCGCCATTTGAGAAGAGGTAGGAAAGATTGAGTGTACCATTTCTCAAGGGTATCTCTTTTTTCTAATTGGACGTGAATTGCTCAGAGCAATTCTTTCACAGTACAGGGTTTAGTCAGATAATCATCTGCCCCTAACTCCATGCCTTTACGGATGTCATCTCGACTTATTCTACTAGTGACAAATATAAAGGGAATCACTGCTGTGGTAGGATTTCTACGAACTGCACTCAGAACCCCAAAACCGTCGAATTCCCCGACTCTAGTAACGCCGCAAACGATTAGATCGGGTAGCTGTTTTTGTAGTTGTTGTATACCAACTGTACCATTTTCAGTGGCGATCGCGTGAAAACCTTTAGCTGTCAAACACTCTGAAAACAAGCTGCGAGTTTGTGCGTTCTCTTCAATGACCAAAATCTTTTTCACCACATCCTCCACGACTAATTATCGTTCACATGGGAAGGAGCGATCTGGATAAAACAGATTTTTCAAAAGCATTTTGTAATACTCTTGTCCTTCCAATGAATGCAAGAGTCGCTAAATCCTACAAGCAATAGTCTATTCGATTGAAGTCTCATAGCAGAGTCATTCAGGTACTACAGCACGTCCAATTCAATCAGCGAACGCTTACTGTATGGAATCTCACCTTAGAAAACACATGTTAAGTTGGTTGCTTAACACGGTAGGAATTGAGACAGCCTAACAAGTCACTCATTGGGAGCTTAACAGATATCTTGTCTGCTTGCGAAAGCTACTATGTATAGTTTATGTCTAACTTATGTCTAACTTACTTTTTTTGATGAGCCAGCAAATATTAATAAATAATTGTAATCAAACTGGTAATTCTGGTTTTTAAACGAACACTTGTTATGCAGCGATCGCAGATCGAGTTAACGCCTACACAATATTTTCTATAAATTTGAAATATTGTATTCGAGCGCACCAGTTGTATTTAATCTAAGCTGATGCTTTTGATAGACGCGCTGACAAGAATAGAGGAACTATTCTATTGCTTGTCGTTAATTCCCGTGCAATCCGATCTACAAGTTTTCAGCAGAGCTAGGTTAGCAGAAAATTGTTTCCAAAATCGCCTATTGCGTTTACTGTATCAAAATTCACTCAAATTCAGCCTAACAAAATCAAACTTTTACCTGTTGGTGTCACTACGAAAACCAAATTATATATCTTAGTTCAAAATCATTTTTAAGGGGACTTTGCATTGCTGTCAATTAGTCGCGGAGTGTCTGCAACAGCGACGATCTCGATCGCTTCACAAAGTAGGATTCCGATCGGACGGCGGTTGTATATATCCTCACAATTTGATGAAATACTAGCTCATCTCTTTTGGTGGAAGGGGAAGTTGAGCGCCTGGTGCTAGAACAAACGTATGTTGGGTGAAGCGATCGCCCATCCCATTTTGTTTATAGCTTCAGGGAGAAATGAGAAATGAATGATGCATCTGCGCCCGATCGAGCAACCAAGCCAGAGCCAGAAGTTGACGCAGCTGGGCAGGCTCAACTTCACGCACCTCCTGATGCAGGTGGAAGTGCTGTTCTAGATGCAAACATCGCCTTCGGAGCTAGCACAGATCCAGAGGGAGAAGCGATCGCCAATCCCATTGCTACCAATTTCTCAGCGTAGCAACCTTATTACTTGGGGCATCCCGTTTCTGGATTTACTAAATCAAATGTTTTAAATCGTAGGGAGTTCAATTATGAAAGCAGGACAATACTTTGCCTTAATTACTGGCATCATCTTTCTTCTTGTTGGTGTGATGGGATTTATACCAGGCTTTGTGCAAGCGCCTACGGGTACAGCTGATGCAGTTGGACTTGCGTTCACGTCTGGATACGGTGATTTGCTGGGATTATTCCCGATCAACGTCTTACACAATATCGTTCACCTGCTTGTAGGAATTCTGGGAATTGTTGCCTCTGTCTCGTTGGGTAGTAGCCGCCTCTATAGTGGAGGACTGGCAATCTTCTACGGACTGTTAACTATCATGGGGCTGATTCCCGCTACTCAAGCGACTTTGGGCTTGATTCCAATTTTCGGGAATAATGTCTGGCTTCATGCAGTTACTGCGGCGATCGCCACTTACTTTGGCTTTATCGCTACACCAGATTTATTAGAGCTACGCACAGGGAAGAGGGCATTCAACAAGTAGCAATGTTTCTATTGCGTGACGTAAGCAGCGACTGCGGCAAGAATCGGGATAGAGGCGATCGCACAAGAAAGTTCTAATTGGCGCTGGCAGTGGAGCCAAGATATTTATGATTCTCACTGGTCTGGTAGCTTCGATCGCCACTGAGAAGTGCGGCACAGCCGGCAGGATTGTCAACCTAGCGAGTGATGTATGCGAGCTGGCTCTGACGTATTTATTAACTATTAGAAGTGAATCTCGTGAGTTCAACCAAGTTGGCTGCGGATTCAAGCTGGATAAATTCGTCCTTCAGACTTTAAGGAGTAACATTAGATGCAACTGAAGCCAATAAATCAGCAGGTCGTTGCAGTAGTTGGGGCTTCTAGCGGCATCGGGCGCGAGGCAGCACTTCAGTTTGCAAAAAAAGGGGCGAAGGTAGTTGTCTCTGCTCGCAGTGAGTCGGGTTTGGCATCCCTGGTAAACGAGATTCAAAGCTTCGGTGGTGAGGCAACCGCTATAACCGCCGACGTAACGGTATTTGAGCAGGTTCAGGCGATCGCAGATAAAGCCGTCGAGGTGTACGGGCGACTCGATACATGGGTACATTGCCCTGCTAACAATGTCTTTGCCACTGTCGAAAACATAAAGCCAGAAGAGTTTCAGCGCGTGATTGATGTCAGTCTGATGGGGCAGGTATACGGTGCTATGGCAGCACTACCCCATCTCAAGCGTGAGGGACGAGGGGCGCTGATTCACATCTCTTCCATGTTAGGTAGGCGTAGTCTCCCGCTCCAAAGCGCCTACTGCACGGCAAAGCACGGCATCGAAGGTTTTCTCGAATCCCTGCGCGTCGAGCTACAACATGAGAAAATACCGATCGGCGTCACGAGCATCATGCCTGCCGCAGTCAATACACCCTTCTATAACAATGCTCTGACAAAGTTGGGAGTGAAGCCATCAGCACCACCGCCCTACTACCAACCCAGCTTGGTAGCTGACGCAATCCTCTACGTTGCCGAACACCCGACTCGCGATTTTCCTGTAGGGGATGCGGCTAGAGTCATAGATCTGCTACAGCGTCTCTCGCCATCATTGTTAGATTACTTATTTGCACGTGTTGCTTTCCCACTCCAGCATACTGACGAGCCGAAGTCTGAAGATGCGCCCAACAATCTTTATGAAGCCGTACCAGCCCATGACAAAGTTAAGGGAGACTTTGACAACCTGGCGATCCCAAGCGTTACTGACTGGCTGGATAAGAATCCACCGCTCAAGTGGGGTGCGATCGCTACCATAGGAATATTAGCCTTGCTGTCGGCACAAGCATTCAAAGGGGGACGAGTTTAGGATGGACTCGGCAACGCCCAAAAATCCGATAGAGTTATGGCAAGTCTACATACAGGGGCTGCAAAAGTTGGCTCAGCTATGGGCAGAGCTACTACAGCAGTCACTAGAGAGCGCCCGCAGGACGGCAAGCGGCGATTTCTTTATATCATTCGAGCCGATAAACTTCTACTGGAACATCTACGAACAAACCTTGGGTAGCTTTCTGCAAACCCCAAGTTTGGGTTACACCCGCGAGTTCAACCATAAACTACTTGCGGGCTTCGATAGTTGGATAAACTTTTATAAGGCGAGTTTTGACTATCAACTAGTGCTGCTCGGTGTCTGGGCAAGGGCTTTTGACGAGTTGATGCGCGAATTGGCAACTTCCGAGGAAAAGGACAAAGCGATTCAGAACTGGCGACAGTTTCTCCAAGTTTGGAGTAGTTTATTCGATCGAGTATTTGCCCAAACGTTTCATTCAGAGGATACCCTGAAGATCCGAGGCAAATTCTTGAGTGCAGCAATGACCTACAGGCTACAACAGCAACAGCTAATGGAAGTCTTTCTGAAGATGAATGACTTACCAACTCGGAGCGAAGTAGACGAAGTTCATCGCAGCATCTACGAGATGCGTAAGGAAATCAAAAGCCTGAAAAAAGCTGTGGCAGAAACACAATGAACAGAGCAGGGGAAGCAGGGGGAGAATGGGAGTTAAGCCAAAAGCTGTTTAAAGGTGTCGAGAGCTTCAGCCATCTGCGCGAGGAGGATATTCAAATTGGGGTCACTCCTAAAGAAGAGGTCTACCGCGAGGACAAGGTGGTACTTTACCACTTTAAGCCCAAGGTAGAGCATTCGCTGAATATTCCCATCCTCATCGTTTATGCCCTAGTCAATCGTCCTTATATAGTCGATTTACAGGAAAATCGGTCATTTGTTGCCAATTTACTCAATCTTGGTATCGATGTCTACCTGATCGACTGGGGTTATCCCAGCCGAGCCGATCGCTGGCTTACCCTTGACGACTATATTAATGGCTATATTAATAACTGCGTAGACGTGGTGCGCGATCGCCACAATCTCGATCGGATTAATCTGTTAGGAATTTGCCAGGGTGGAACCTTTAGCCTTTGCTACAGTTCCCTTTACCCTGAGAAGGTGAAAAACCTAATTGTTATGGTTACACCTGTTGATTTTCACATCAAGGAGGGACTTCTCAACGTTTGGGGTGGATGCACTCTGCGATCGCAAGCTCAGGATATAGATCTCATGGTCGATGCTTTAGGTAACATCCCTGGTGACTTCCTGAATTTAGAGTTTTTGATGCTAAAGCCCTTTCAACTGGGAGTGGAAAAGTATATCAATCTGCTCGATAGCATTGACCGAGAGGACAAGCTGATTGACTTTGTGCGGATGGAAAAATGGATTTTCGACAGTCCTGACCAAGCCGGAGAAGCCTACCGACAGTTTATGAAAGACTTTTACCAGGGAAACAAATTGATCGAAGGTATGCTCGAAATTGGCAACAAACGGGTGGATCTAGGGAATATCCGCATCCCAGTTTTAAACATTTACGCCGAGCAGGATCATCTGGTTCCGCCAGCATCCTCCTTGGCGCTTGAGAAATACATTGCTAGCGTTGACTATACAGTGCATTCCTTCCCAGTTGGGCATATTGGCATGTACGTCAGCGGCAAGGTGCAACAAAACCTGCCTCCAACTATTGTTGAATGGCTGAAGCTAAAAGCTGATTGAACTTGTATAGATGAACACAAAATTATTGAACTTCGATCCTTTCTCTGTGCAGAGGACAAGTCAGATAACAAAGATTATTTTTATAATGAAATATGACAAATGGCGAAAACAAACTAAGCCTCTAGTTATTTAATTTTGTTCTGTACTAGCGGCTTATATTATGATGCAAAATAAACGTAGTTCTATGAATCAATCAACTTTTTTTTCTGGCGTTTTCTTCAGCAGATTGAAATAACCCTCCCAAAATTGCTTCTGAGTTTCGATAGACATACGGGCTAACAGAGCTTGGAATTCTAAAGAACTCGTTACTACCTCTTCCTGAAATCTCAGAGTCTTATTGAAAGTTTCAGTAAAATTCAGTGGGTTATAACTGGATGTAGTAAATGGTACAGCAGCAGTCATGTTATTGATAAATTCTCGCTGCCAGTCACTGAACTGGTGCAAGAACCGTTCAAAATTGTTGTTCCAATCCATTGCTATTGCTCCTTTTACTTTATTTTGAAATAGCAATTGTCTTGCTTATCACTCTATCAAAAAATGATTGTTATTTGTCAATTATAACTTCACAATTCACAATTAAACACTACTCACAAATGACCAAAGACTAATGACAGCCGTAACGCCAATTCTTATAGATTGCTTAGGTTGCTATGTAAGCATCTGCCTTTAGTTAGTAGCACTTAAAAACATAACGGTTTAAAAGAAAAGAAATTAGTGAAGATGTATGCAAGAAGCCTATATTGTCTCGGCAGTACGCACGCCGCTTGGTAAGTTTGGAGGTGTCCTAGCATCCTTTTCGCCAGTAGATTTAGGCGCGATCGCCATGCAAGCAGCGTTGGAACGAGCCGGAGTATCGGGAGAAGCTTTAGACTTGTATATCTTTGGCAACGTACTCAAGGCAGGTCATGGGCAATCCTTGCCGCGTCAGGCAGCTTTCAAGGCTGGAATTCCAGAGACGGTGAACGGGTATGCAGTGGATATGGTCTGTTCTTCGGGCATGATGAGCGTGATGAATGCTGCTACTGCTATCCGCTCTGGTGAAGCTGAAATTGTACTTGCTGGTGGAATGGAATCCATGTCGCAGACGGGGTTTTTCCTCTCGCACCGAGCCAGGTGGGGGTATAAGTTCCTGCTAGGTGCGCCAGAGCAACTGACCGATATTCTGCTCTACGACGGTCTTACCGATCCGACTACTGCTGAAGCGATGGGAGCGCAAGCCGAGCGCCTGGCAGCAACTTATAATATTGGACGGACTGACTTGGATGAAATCGCTCTTTACTCACAGCAACGGGCAGCGATCGCCACCGAACAAGGCTGGTTTAAGCATGAGATTGTTCCGATTAAAATTGAGGGAAAGAAAGGTTTGCTCCTGGCGGACAAAGATGAAGGAATCCGCCCCGAAACCACATTAGAGAGCCTGACAAAACTCAAGCCTGCTTTTGGCGAAGATGGAGTATTTACAGCTGGCAACAGCAGCCAGATATCGGATGGAGCAGCAGCTTTGGTCTTGGCAAGCCGAGAGGCAGTGGAACGATACGAACTCAAGCCCCTAGCGCGGGTAATTGGAGGAGCTTGGGCAGGTGGAGAAGCTTGGCGCTTCCCCGAAGTGCCGATTTTGGCAGTGAAGAAGCTTTTAGACAAGCTGAAAATGAGAATTTACGATTTTGACTTGTTTGAGAACAACGAGGCTTTTGCTCTGAGCAACGTGCTGTTTCACCGGATGCTGGGGATTCCTTACGAGAAGCTCAATATCTATGGGGGCGCGATCGCCTTGGGGCATCCCATCGGAGCTTCGGGGGCAAGAATCGTAGTCACGCTGCTGAATGCCTTGCAAAAGCGAAATGGACAGCTAGGGCTAGCAGCTATTTGTCACGGTACTGGCGGTAGTACGGCGATCGCAGTGGAGCGACTAAGATGAAGGAATTGCTCAATATAGATGGGCTAGGAGAGCAGATTGGGATCTCTTTGGGGCTGGAAGATAAAGTTATTTTGGTAACAGGCGGTAATAGAGGCATTGGAGCGGCGATCGTCAGATTGCTAGAAAAGTTGGGAAGTAAGGTAGCTTACACCCACCGGAGCGATCGCAATACTCAGCATCAAGCTCTGGCAATTCAAGCCGACGTGACCGACAAAGCAGCGATGGAGGCAGTGGCAGAACAGATCGAACAAAAACTCGGCTCGATCTATGGGGTTGTCGCTAATGCTGGGATTACCCGTGACAACTTTTTTCCCAAACTGACCTCCGAAGACTGGGATGCCGCGATCGACACCAACTTAAAAGGAGTCTACAACACGTTGATGCCCGCGATCCCCAAGATGTACGATCGCAAAGAAGGCTCTGTGGTCTGCATCAGCTCAATTTCGGGCGAACGGGGAAATCTCGGTCAGACCAACTATGCAGCATCCAAAGCGGCGATCGTTGGTCTGACCAAATCCTTAGCCAGAGAAGCGGCGCGGTACGGGGTGCGAGTTAACGCTGTAGCACCAGGATTCATTGAGACTGACATGGTTAAGTCGATCCCCGACAAAGTGCAAGAACGCATTTTGTCCGAGATCCCTTTGAATCGCTTTGGCAAGCCGGAGGAAGTTGCCTGGGCAGTAGCGTTTTTGCTCTCCCCAATCGCCAGCAGCTACATCACGGGCGCAGTTCTCCGCGTCAATGGGGCGCAGCACACTTGAGAACTGTCTAAGAAGCAACTTTTGTCAGAAACTCGTTTAATGCATTCGTAAAAAGTTCGGGGCGCTCGACATGGGGTAGATGACCGCAATCTGGGATCAAGGCGAGGTGTCCTTGCTGTAGACGACTAACAGCAGCTTGAGCCTGCTCTTTTGGAAAAATCTTGTCGTCAGTTCCCCACACCACAAGAGTTGGCATATTTAACTGTGGTAGAGAGTCGAGCAACACTTCCCGCTGTCCGGTTACATTCAGTGAAGCCCGTAGCGAGGACAGGGTAGCCTCAAGATAGCCAGGAAGAAGCGCCATTCGCTCCTGATCCGTCAGCCACGCAGTAGGAGCTTTCATGGGTTGGGCGAAAAACAGCGCCGCCCGCGCCCACGAACGCTGCTTCGCGCCAAGCGGTGTTCTACACCAGGTAGTGGCAAGTTCTCCATATATGGGCAATGTCAGTTGAGACAGCAGCGGGGTGACTGAGGAACCAAGCCCAGCGCTGTCTACTAACACTAGACCTGGCACTTGTTCGGGATGTGACAGGGCAACACGCAGGGCAATTAGACCACCGAGCGAGTTGCCGACTAACACAGCTCGCTCGATCCCAAGCGCGTTGAGAAAATCGAGCGCAAACTGCGTCAAAAATTCTAGAGAATAGATAACGTTGGGTTTAGCACTATCGCCAAAACCTGGAAAGTCTGGGGCGTAGACGCGATGCGTAGCTGCCAGCGCGGGCAGTACCCATGACCAATCAAGCGCACTATCACTATCTCCATGTAGCAATACTAACGGTAGACCATCATTACCCGCTGTTAAGTAACGAGTGGTTAGACCGTTTATATTTATTCGCCGTTCTTTAACCGTCGTTTTCACAATTTACTCCATGACAATTACACTTTAACGGTAATTTGCAGAGCTACTACGCAGGTATTTTCTAAATTTTTTGCAACACAATTACTTTTTGGAATCTAGATGCAATATCTAACCAAGGTTAGGTGTACTATAACTGGATTGTTCTCAGATTGAGGAAGATATTTAAGTTTTTTCTGCTCGATCTAACTGAATCTAACTTTCCTTGTGTTATTTCTTATACTTAGTTAGAGCTAATTCATATAAAACAATCTCTATCAAAAGGTAATTGCGTTTGAAAAGATCGAGCTAGAGACAAGTGGAAAATTCATCAGTTTGCGCTTGCATCGGGTCAAAGGCAAAATTTCTATTTTTCCAGCTCTTAGGCTAGTTATTAACGATCGCTCACATCAATGAATGTCAAATTGACTCCCAGCAAATGTTGTTTTTGACTGAAAACAGGAACGATGGAAATATCAAAGTAACTTGTACCTTTTAAAGTGTTCCACTCAATATTTTTCAAAGTGATTCGACGACGATTGCGATAAAACGCTTTCATCGAAGTATGGGAACCCAATAGCTTTCCAGGTTCGAGTTCTTCAAAAGGACGGTGATAATTGTTTAGGGTTAATCCGAATAAGATATTTGCCTGCTCGTTGGTAGCGACTAAACGACCATTAACGTCTACTGCTAGTTGAGCCTCATGACTCGTTTCGTAAGCAGTTTGCCAGATGCGAACTTGGTACGTCATGGCATCAAGCGCTTGCTTTTTACTAGATTTGGGGTTGATTAATAGGTGATTGTCCAGTTCTAGATTTAGCCCTTTTGCATAAACGTGATGCTTTAAATTAATCGGCGTAAAAATTTGTCTGTGGTTGACTAATGTTTCTGACTTACCTAAGAAGAGAAAACCAGTGTTTTTCAGCGCAAAGTGGAAGCGAACAAAGATCGATGCTTGTGTCTCCCCGTTGAAATAAATCAGCACATTCCGACACGATAATAGATCGATTTTGGACATCGGCGCATTTTTAGCCAGGTTGTGACGACCGAAGACGATCTGGCGGCGCAGTTGTCGGTGAAACACATAACCATTAGGAGTTGGCTCAAAGTATTTCTCCAGCAGTTGGGGAGGAATTGATGTAACTTCTTTGGAGTTATAAGTGGCAAGACGCGCTTGTCCAATCGCGGCTTCATCCACATCTGTGGCATAAAATTGAACTCGCTGCAAACAAGCTTCGATCCCTAAAGCTTCGGCAAACAACATCAGTAGGGTATACACTTCATGTCCAGCAGCACAACCCGCACTCCAGACTCGAATTGATTCATCAGGTTGCTTGCTGGCAACGATTTTGGGAACGATCTCATGTGCTAGATAATCCCAAGCATCGCGATCGCGAAAGAAACTAGTAACATTAATCAGAACAGTATCTAAAAGTGCCATCCACTCCTGGTCATGGCTTTGCAAATACTGTAAGTAGTCCTGATAGCTACCAATGTTGATACTCTGCATTCGCACTCGTAATCGCCGCACCAAGCTAGAGCGTTTATACTCAGTCAAGTCACAACCCCGATTGTGCTTGAGATAATCTAATAACGCTTCAAATTCTGGCTCGGCTTGGGACAGATTCATGGAAGGGTTTGAGATTTATTCTCTAACTCCAGCTTATAATGAAGAATTCACCACTCTGGTAAAATTGGTAGCTTAACGGTAAAGGTTGCACCTTGCCCAACTCCTAAACTGGCGGCGTGGATCGTGCCGTTGTGGAGTTCGACTAGGTGACGGGCGATCGCTAATCCCAGTCCCAATCCCTTAGCCGAATTTGAACCTTCGGCTTGACTCAAGCGATCGAAAACATGGGGAAGAAATTCAGCAGCAATACCAATACCCGTATCCATAACACGAATTTGGGCGTAAGAGGCATGAGGATAATTGCCGTCCTCGTCGATCGCTGACAGTTCAACAGTGACGCTGCCTGAATCTGGGGTAAATTTAATTGCGTTGGTCAGGAGATTACAGATAACTTGCCCAAGTCGGTCGCCATCGCCCAAAACAATAATATGCGGCTCTCGAACGCTTGGTTTCCATTGTAAATGAATATCTTTAGCGATCGCCGCAGTCAAGACTGCGGCGATCGCATTCTCAATTACTAATTTTAGTTCGACAGGTTGAAGACTCAAACGCAGTTTACCTGCACTAATGCGGGACATATCCAGCAAGTCCTGAATTAGCTTGGCTTGCAGTGTGGCGTTACGCTCGATTGTGTCTAGCGACTTCATCAACATGGAGTGATTTGTCGGTGAGCTGCGTAGTAACCGCGTCCAACCGAGGATGGCAACTAAAGGAGTATTCAGTTCGTGGGAAACGGTTGACAGTAACTCATCCTTCCTGCGACCGATCTCTCTTTCCTGACTCAGTGCAATCCTTCGCAGTTGTGCCATCTGGAGATGAGCGTTGACGCGAGACACAAGTTCAGCAGCAGAGAAGGGCTTGATCAGGTAGTCATCCGCCCCTGCTTCTAGCCCCGACACTACCGACTCTTCGCCTGCACGGGCAGAAAGCAGGATGATGGGAATCTCTCTAGTTTGTGGGTCGGCACGTAATGCTTGGAGCAACCCAAAGCCGTCTAAGTGGGGCATCATCACATCACTCAGCACCAGGTCTGGGACTTGCGCCCTTGCCGCCACCAGCGCCGCTGCTCCATCCGCAACCGCTTCAACTTCAAGGTTTTGTTCGCTGAATATTCGCTTGAGATAATCGCGCATATCGGCATTATCATCGACCAGAAGAATGCGAGAAGGAGTGGGAGAGTAGGGCTGTGGGAGAGTGGGGGAGCAACCGTTCATTCCCCCCTCTCTCCCTCCCCCGATCTCCCCCTCTTCTTGGGGCAACCATCGCTCTGCCTCCTGAACATACGGGGCTGCACCGAGTGCTGTTGATGCTATGGTGCGTGTGGCTTGAATACGATCGCTTGGCAAGTGTGCTGTGCCTAATGGAATTGTGACAGTAAAACAGCTTCCTACTCTTGGAGTGCTGCTTACCTCTACAGTGCCACCATGCAGTTTAATTAATTCCTGTACCAAAGCTAGTCCGATTCCAGATCCTTCATGAGTCCTAGCTTTTGCTCCCCGCACTTGATAAAATCGCTCGAACAGATGGGGCAGTTCCTCCGGCTCAATCCCGATGCCTGTATCTTGTATCTGTAGCATCACGCGATGCCGAAGGCGGTTCGCTTCGCGACCATCGTCATCGATTTTGAGCAGCCTAACGGCGATTTCTCCTTCTAATGTAAACTTAAAGGCGTTTGAGAGCAAGTTAAGCACAATTTTCTCCCACATTTGGCGATCTACGTATACAGGATCGCCGATCGGCGTACAATCGACCACTAGCCGCAACCCAGAGCGTTCAATGGTGGAACGAAATACACTTGCTAACTCAGCTGTGAACATTGACAAGTCGGTTGGTTCATAAACTGCTTCCATCCGTCCGGCTTCGATGCGGGAGAAGTCGAGCAGGGTATTAACCAGTTTCATCAGACGCAAGCTATTGCGGTGAGCGAGTTCCAGGCGGACTCGATGAACAGGGTCGAGGGGGTAGGTGCGATCGCTTAAGGCATCTTGCAGGGGAGCAAGTAATAGCGTTAGTGGGGTGCGAAATTCATGGCTGACGTTGCTGAAAAAAGTGGTTTTGGCTCGGTCTAATTCTGCCAACGCTTCAACCCGTTTGCGTTCTTCTTCATAGGCACGGGCATTGGTGAGCGTCGTTATCACTGATTTACCTAGCAACGTATAAAACGTTTGGTAAGCCTCATCCAACGCTCGCCGAGGACTAACCCCTACAGCAAACACACCCCACGGATGCTCTAACCCTGGCAGGGCGATTGGCACGACAATGGCAGACTTGGGAGTTTCTGGGTAAGGGCTACACTTGAATGCGCCAAACCGTTGTTCCAATTCATCGATCTGTCGAGTTTGACCGGATGCTCCCTGAACAGTTGGAGACAATTGCGCCACTTCTGCAAGTGCCCAAAGTTCTGGCGATGCCTCTAAATCTACGGTCTTTGGGCAAAGCGCACTTTCTAGCTCCAGTCCAGTCACGCTCATTAAATCCGCCTGTTTGCCGTTCGCATTCAGCTGATAGAACAGCGTGAAGGGCAGATCGAGTTCATGAGCCGCAAGGGCTTGAGCGATCGAGCGACAAGCTTCTTCGATTGTCTTCGCATCGGCAGTATAATCTGTTACATCACGCAGCACCCTAAGCCGCCGTTCTGCTAGGATTTGCTGAGTCATCTCTGTGACTGGGTGAAACAGTCCACCTACACCGCCTGTTTCATCGCGAATGGGGCTAAGGGAGAACGTGAAGAAGGTTTCTTCCAAATAGCCGTTGCGATCTAGGAACATCCGTCGATTTTCCAGAAAGGCAGTTTCTCCGGCAGTAGCACGCTCATAAGGTTCCCCAATCGCATCCCAGGCAGAGAGCCAGCATTCTTTGTAGTCCTGTCCCATCGAGTGGGGGTGCTTGTCGCCACAGATGAGCCAATAGCCATCGTTATAAATCTGAACCCGCCCAGGTCCCCAAATGATGTTAATCGGGAAATTTGAGGCAAGACAGAGGCTGACCGTCGTTCGCAAACTTTGCGACCAAGATGCAATTGGACCCAAGGGCGTTTTTGACCAGTCCTTAGAACGAATGAGTTTCCCCATTTCACCACTGCTATTCAGCCAGTCTGTGGCTTGGGATTTTTCGTTCCCGTTCATACAATTTCTCGTGCCTTCAACTGAAAACCGACTCCAGGCAAAATTACAAGCCTACCAGATACATCATCCACTAGGTCTGGTGCTCGTATTACTGATACCCATTTTGTCTATTGCTGGCAAACACATCCAGAGCAAGAGCGGCTTTCTTGCCTTCGGTTAAGCTGTCTATGTTTCCCAAGGATGGACATTTATTAATGTTTCTCATTTTGCCATTAAGAAAATTCTAAACTATTGCTAAATTGATATACAATGTTGGCTTGTAAAAAACTGAGATTTTTTTCCCCTGCTCACTGATCAGATCGCCCAGCAAGAATAGCCACCATTGCAATTAACTCCTTGCATGGCACTTATCACTCTACCCTTGCACCGTATTGTTTAATACGTAGGTAGTCATCAACGGCAATTTGACTCTAAACGTTGCTCCGAGTCCAACTCCGTCACTGGTTGCTTCAATTATACCTTTATGCAGTTCGACCAGGAGACGAGAGATTGCCAGTCCAATCCCCACTCCTCCAGGTGAATGACGGCTGGGAACTTCAGCTTGAGTGAAGCGATCGAAGACATAGGGGAGAAAGTCAGGATTGATGCCGATGCCAGTGTCTTCGATTTGAATTTGGGCATAAGAAGAGTGGTGAGTGGTGAATCCTCCCCTGCTCCCTGCTCCCTGCTCCCTGCTCCCTGCTCTTGTGAGCGAAATCTCTACCCGCCCTCCTTCGGGAGTAAATTTAATCGCATTGGACAGCAAGTTAGTCATAATTTGTTTGAGGCGATCGCTTTGTCCTAAAACGAATATCCCCGCGTTAGGGGAAGGCAATGTCTCGATCAATTGAATTGTCTTTGCCTCTGCCGTTGGACGTAGCTTTGCCACAACTTCTTTTGTCAGAGGAATGAGATCGACTTGTTGAATCTGTAATTGCAACTTTCCAGACAGAAGACTAGAAACATCCAACAAATCTTTCACTAGTTTTGCTTCAACCGTGGCATTGCGTTCGATCGCCGCTAGCGCGTGAGCTGTTTTAGCTCGATCTAAGGTTTGTGTTTGCAATAAGCGCGCCCAACCTAGAATCACAGCCAGCGGGGCTTGCAGTTCGTGAGTCACGGTCATGAGAAACTCATCCTTAAAGCGATTGGCGGATTGCTCTTGGCGCAGCCGTGCTAGTTGTAGATGCGTTTCAACTCGTGCCATCAGTTCGCGAGCAGAAAAGGGTTTGATTAAGTAATCATCCGCTCCCGCTGCCAAGCCTTCGATCGTTGCCTCTTCTCCCGCTCGTGCTGATAGTAAAATTATCGGAATACTTTTGGTTTGAGGGTCAGCCCGGAGCGCTTGCAGCAATTGCAACCCATCCATTTCTGGCATTATCACATCGGTCAGCACCAAGTCTGGAGGCTGTTGCTGGATTTGGGCGAGAGAGATCGCCCCATTCGCGGCTGTCTCCACCTGCCATCGTTGACTCAATAGCCGCTTCAGGTAGCCACGCATATCCGCGTTATCATCCACTAGCAGAATACGAGCAGGTGTGCGGGTGTGTGGCTGTGCGGGCGTTGACTCGATCTTCTCACCTGCCCATCTGTCCATTTGCCCACCTGCTTCTTCGGGTAGCCATCCCAGTGCTTCTTCTACATAGGCAGTTACACCTGTTGTCGTTGAGTCCAAGGTTTGAGGTGAGCCAATCTGTCCAGGGGGAAGATGGACAAACCCAGTTGGAAGCAACAGCTTAAAGCAACTGCCTTCTCCTTCAACACTGCTGACAGTAATCGTACCGCCATGCAGTTTGACTAACTCCTGCACCAGAGACAAGCCAATCCCCGATCCTTCAAAGCTACGCCCGTTTGCCCTTTTCACCTGGTAGAACCGTTCAAACAAGCGCGGCAGTTCTGCGGCTGGAATACCAATGCCTGTGTCTTGTACGGTTAACTCAACCCAGTTACTAGCCGCTGTCAAGCGAACTGTAATCTCTCCTGCGAAGGTAAACTTAAACGCATTTGAGAGCAGATTGAGGACGATCTTTTCCCACATTGAGCGATCGATATACACTGGCTCCGGTAGAGGTGGGCAATCGATCGCCAGTTGCAAGCCTGCCTGCTCAATGGCTGACTCAAATGAACTCGCCAGTTCTGTCGTTAAGGTTGCGAGATCGGTCGGCTCATACACTGCTTGAATGCGACCCGCTTCGATGCGGGAAACGTCCAGCAGCGTATTGATGAGTTTGAGCAGCCTCATCGCGTTGCGCTGCGCCAGTTCTAGTTGCGATCGCTGTGCGGGACTGGGGGGATGTGTCAGATCGCTCAATGTCTCTTGAATCGAACTCAGCAACAGGGTCAGAGGAGTGCGAAACTCATGACTCACATTACTGAAAAATGCCTGCATCGCTTCTTGGGCGCGGTTGCGATCGTTTTCGGCTCGCTTCCGTTCCGTGATGTCGGTGAACAGCACCGCGACGCGGCGGCTTCCCAGATCGCCCAGCCGAAAGATGTTGAGGTCGAAGACCCGGTTTAGGGTTTCTTCTACCTCCTCGACGCGCACCGACTCGCCCGTCTCGGCTACCTGACCGTAGATCGCCGCCCATCGCGCGTTTGGCGTGCCGAGGATCTGGGTCGCCGTTCGATCGACTGGGTACTCCATCCCAGTGTGCTGCATGAAGGCAGGGTTCACCTCTAGGAAGAGAAAGTCGCTCCACCCACCCGCCTCGTCGGGGATGACTTCGACAACCGCGTAAGCCTCGTCCATCGAGTTGAACAGCGATCGGTATTTTTCTTCCGAGACGCGCAGGGCTGCTTCGGCACGGGCGCGTTCCAGGCGTATCCAGATGCGTGCCGTCAGTTCCCGCAGCAACTCGATTTCGTCGGCGCGCCAGTCACGCGGTTTGGAATCGAGCAGACTGAAATAGAAACGCCACTTGTCCTGACGGATGAGCGGCACGCCGACGAACGCGCCTACGCCCAGCGCGGCATAACGCTCTGCGTCAACCTGCTCGTCTTTCGCGGTATCGCGGACGACGGCGATTTCTCCGGCACGGTGGAGAAGTTCAAATTCCGGCGAGAAATAGTCTTTTGTCGCGTAAGAGCCTTTCAGGTCCGGCAAATCCGGCTGATACCATTCGTGGCTGACGCGACCCGTCTGTTGGTCTTCGCTGATTTCGGCGAAAATGACGCGGGCGACGTTGAAATGCCCGCCGATTTTCGCGCCGATCGCATCCATCGTTGCGTCAATGTTCGTCAGCCGCGCAAGATCTTGACTGACTTCGGCTAAAAAGGCGAGATTCGTTTCCGTGCGTTTGCGATCCGCTTCGCGGTGCTTTGCATCGGTGATGTCTTTGAAGACGACGGCGACGCGGCGGCTCTCCTGCCCGCCGACTTTGAAAGCATAAAAATCAAACCATCGATCGTGCGGTTTGGCATATCGTTCAGCACGCACGGACTCGCCAGTGAGCGCGACGTGCCCGTAGATTTCATACCAGTATTCTTCGTAATTTGGGTCAATCTCGCGCATTCGTTGCTCAGAGAAGTCCCGCCCAGCGAGACGCACTGCTGCCGAATTCGCTTCGAGGTAAAGAATGTCAATCGGTTCGCCATTCTCGTCGAAAATCACCTCGGACAAGAGGTAGCCTTCGTCCATCATTTCAAACAGCACTCGATATTTCGCTTCGGATTCGCGCAGGGCTGCTTCTGTGCGTTTTCGATCGGTGATGTCGATCGTAGAGAGTAAAAAACCGTCTTCTACTTGAGCGATGGTCTGCCAAAACCAGCCGTCGAATTGTTCGTAAGCGTAGTGGTGTTCGTGCGTGATGGGAACGCCGGACTCCGTAACCTGCTTGAACATATCAAACAACCCCGTTTCAACGACGGCGGGATTTTCCCTCAGCAAACGCTTGCCCGCCATCTCGCCCCATTGGTCGTTCCACTGCTTGTTGGTCAGCAGCCACTCGAAATCAGCGATGTCGCCGCGTTCGTCTCGCACGGCTTTGAACAGTTGGATGACTTGGAGCGAGTTGTCGAACGTCGCCTGCAAGAGTTGGTTTGTCTTGGTTAATTCCTGTTCTGATTGCTTGCGCTCGGTGATGTCGTTGAACAAAATGCCGACTTGCGCAAGAGCGGGTTCGCCAACGCGAAAGGCGTAAACGTCATACCAACGGTTAAGCTGTTCGGCACGATTCTCAAAGCGGATGGATTCACCCGTCGTTGCCACCTGCCCGTAAATTTCAAACCAATGCTCTTCGTGCTGCGGCGCAATTTCACGGATTCGTTTGCTGACGGCGTTCTCGATGCCCGTTTGTTTCTCGAACGACGGGTTGACATCCAAAAAGCGATAATCAACCGCTCTTTTAGTTTCGTCAAACAAAACTTCGATCGTGCAAAAGCCATCGTCGATCGATTCAAACAGCGATCGATATTTTGCTTCACTCTGGCGCAATTGGTCGATCGCGGCTTGTTCGGCTTCTGTGGCGCGGCGCATGTCTTCGACATCGGCGATCGTGCCAACCCAACCGCGCAAGGTTCCGTCAGCGTCCAATAAAGGTTCACCGCGCACGGCGACGCGCCGATAATCGCCAGCCACCGCGCGCAGCCGATATTCGGCGATCGCAGTCGTACGATTTTCAATCGCCGTTTGCCAGAGAAGCCTGGTTTGTTCCACGTCGTCAGGATGTAGGACAGCCAGCCAGCCAAAATTTTTGTATTCGTCAAAGGTTTGCCCAGTGAAACTTTCCCAACCTGGGACTTCGGCAATAATGTTGCCGTTTGGGTCTGCCGTCCAAACCATTTTTGCAGTGGCGGAAACTAACGTGCGATATTTTTCTTCCGATCTCTGCAAGGCTGCTTCTACCCGCTTGCGATCTGTGATGTCATACGAAACGGCAAGTGCTGCATAGATTTCGCCATTTGGATAACGCAACGGCGTTCCGCGTGAGATATAAGTGCGATCGTGTGCGTTGTGTTCGTACTCGAATGACTCGCCAGCCAACGCCTGACGGTACAGTGTCTCATAATTTGCCGCTAGAGCAGGTGGCAGCACGTCGAAAATCGTTCGTCCGACCAGATCTTCGCTTTTGAATCCAGCTGCGGACAAAGCTTCTCCTTCGGCAAGTAGGTAGCACAGATCGCGATCGACAACAAACGCGGCTCCCCCTGGTAGATGCTCGATCGTTTGGCGCGAACGTTCTTCCAATGCGCGTAAACTGACTTGTGTTCGCTGATGCTCGGCAATCTCCGCTTCTAAGGCAGCGTTAGCAGCTAGCAGCGCCTTGGCTTGTCGCTGCTCTCGGAGGAAGGCAGCAGTAAAATCTGCCAAGAGCGTCATCACGCGCACGTCTTCACAGTCAAAGTGTCGCTGCTCGTCGTGCGATATGACCCAGATCGTGCCGAGTGCATGGCTATCCGCAATCAAAGGCAACACCAAGGCTTCAACGATCGGCGTGTCGAACTCCTGCAAGTAGGTGAAATATCGTTCGGGATGGGAAAACAAGACGGGAGTGCCGCGTTCGGCTCCGCCGTGTCGTAGGCAATCGAGGCAAACTCCGGGGCGATCGCGCTTTGTCGTGCCACCGACATACTGTGACAATGTTCCGGCTAATACATTCCAGCAAAAGATTTCTTCTCCATCGCTCGTTGTCGAAAGCTCGCTCACCCCAACGGTTCCCGCACTGCATAGATCGAGTGCTATGTCAACTAGACTTTGGAGCATCTTTTGAGGCTGAGTCACCATCTGCTGTGCTAGGGTATGCAATGCTTGATTTTCTGAGAGCAGATCTGGGCGACGTGGCGAACGCCGAGATAAATCCTGGGTAATGGCAACGTCATCTAGCGTCACTGTCTGGGATCGTTGAGGTCGCTGCATTGTCTTTACTGCTCTCTCTGTTAGGCATTATCATTCAACTCGGCAGAAGCTAACAGCAGCAGTATGGTAAAAGTTTCGCTGCCTCTCGATCTTTCGCTAGCCTCAATTGTACTGTGGGGCAAATTGACTAGGTGACGGGCGGGGCGATCGCGCTAGCTATGTAGGTGCGCGTCTAGACAACTGAGTTACCATTTCAATTATCTGGGTGGGTTGAGCCAATTTGTGCAGATGCGACTCAAATCCGGCTGCTATTGCTTTTTCCCGATCCTCTGCTAAATAAGCAGTGAGTGCGGCTGCCGGAATAGACCATCCTTGCTGTGCCTCCAATTCTCGCACCTGGCGAATCAAGCTATAGCCGTCCCGATACGGCATCCGAATATCGCTAATCAAAACATCAGGATGGAATTGTTCCAGCGCCTCTAACGCTGCTGCTGCGGTGGCAACTGCCGTGACGTGAATTCCCTGCGACTCCAAAACAGCGGTAATAAATTCGCGGGCATCGGCTTCGTCATCAACCACGAGAACCTGTAAGCCGTCAAGAGCTTGTGGCAGTTGAGTCAGGGGAGTAGTTACTTGAGCTGGGATATCTTCAGGGTTAAGTGCAAGGGCAGGTTGAGTCACCACCTGCTTGTACTCATTAATGTCATGCACGCCAATTCGCAACGCCTGGATGAAACCAGAGTTATCGCGGGCAACAGCAACTTTCAAAAGAGCGGCAAACGGCTCGCTTTGTCTTGGGCATAAATTCATTTCCCAATTTTGCACGTCACTGACAACAGGAAGCTGGTTGATCAGAGTGCGAAAGCGGGTGCGATCCCTCTGTGTAATATAATTAGCGAGTGGTTTACCAGGCAGGTAACTTTGTGGCACATTTAGTAGTGTAGCGATCGCCCGATTAGCTTCCAAGATTAATCCATTGGCATCGGTTAATAAGTAAGCGTCTGGGCTGAATTGAAATAAATCGTAATAATACTGACGCTCTTGCATCGCTTGCTGATTGTGTTGGAAAAGCTCCTCCTCGACAACTGCGCATGCTTCTAAATTCGTCTGCATCTCCTCAGAGATTAGTTGGAGATTGCCCAAGGCAGCAGCAGTCTCCTCCAAAACCTCGCTCACCTGTTTTTGTAGCGCCGGAGATAGCTGAAGCATGTAACTGTGCAGAATCGCCATCTGCCGATTGATGATTTGAATTTGTTGCCTAAACAGCTCGTCACTCATGGATTGGATCTATGCTCCTGCCTCAGCGCTGACTTCCATGACTAAAATAGTTTCTAAATACTCTTATTCCAGGGTAGCAGTACAAAAGAACTTCAGCAGAGCGATAAAAATTTTTCCTGCCAGTCTATTGAGCGCACGTACTACCACTACCCCTAGCAGAGAGAACTACGGCGATCGCCCGCTGTTTAAAACTAGCTGCTACTGACTGCAATGGCAAGTCGGCAGAGGGGCGCGTCCAGTCTACAAATACAGCATTAGATAGGCAGAGAGTACCGTTTGGAGTCACGAACAGGTGCGAAGTCGCAGGAGCGATGTAAGCTCTACCCGATCGCAATTGCTCCCTTGCGTGTGCTGGCAATAATGGCAAGCTTGACGGGTGGTTGAGGAGATCTAGCATCAAGCTAGGCTGAGATCGAGTGTCGAGATACTGCACTACGATTATGGCTGCTGGAAAATCTATTGGTAAGGCAGCCAGGATGTGGCTCAAGGCATTCCGCCCACCATCTGATGCTGCCAGCACTACGACAATTATGTCGTGTCCGAGCATTTGTTTTTCCCGATCCAAGGGTGCGAAGTTATCCATCTAGTTGTGGAAATTGGGTAAATATTCCCATCTAAGTCGCTAAAAAACTAGCTAAGTATTTCTCTAGCTGGATTCAGACAATTCGAGCAGGGACTTGCGATCGCAGCGCATCGTCGTCCGAGCTAGATCGGACAAGTCTTGCTACTTTACTACTACTAACTGGCACTATTTCATCCATCTTCTAGCTAGAGAATGGACTTGGTGTTAAATCTCTGAGTGATTTTGACTACCAAAACTAAAAAATATCAATAATTGTTTTCAGAGGGTACATCGGTCAAATCATCGATTGCAGACACGAAATACTTGATTTTGTTGGTACAACGATGTTGAAAATCTTGGTATGCACTGTAAAAATATAAGTATATTAGTATACTCAAAAACTATAAGTTGAGAGGATGAGATGTATTTGAAGTAACAAGTTTGTGTTAAAAAAAGCTATCTCTGTAGGGATATATAAAATTACTTTCAGTATCTCAAAATTGAGATAGTAGTGAGACATACTTTTACTATTTTTCACTTTAAAGCTTTCTCCCTTTTTTGATAAACCTTCTCCTTTGTCCGCTCAAGAAACTTAAGAAAGTGTCAGAAAAATAATCGGATTTAGAGAAACTAGAAAATCATTATTTAGTAAAAAGGTGGTACGCGACTGTGTCTAATATCTCTCAAGAAGAGGAGCCTCGGAAAAAACTCGATCTGTCTGCTGTGCGCTTTCAAACCAAGGTAATGCGGCTTCGAGCTTGCAAAATGCGGATTGACGCTTTAATAATACGTATTAGAACAAGGGCACTCCGCGAACAAACTCAGAATTTAATCGCCATACATCGGGAGTGGTTTGTCAAGTAATCCCTTTGGAAGAGTTACCTATTTTATAAAGTCGATAACTTTATTTTGTTGCAAAGCACCTAGCTAGTAAAACAAACTCGGCGCTTTGCAGAAGTATTTGTCAGAATTTACAAGATGTTAGAAAATTCAAACGTTCTTAAGTACTTAATCAGAATTAATTACACAAACGATTGATTACATCTGCCCAAGGATTTTGACTGATAATTCCCTGTTTTTCTGCCCATTGCCACGCTGCTTTAAGTAGAGCTACACATTCCTTGAGAGTACGGCTGCTGATGTGCTGCTTCAAATATTCGATGAACTTATATGTATCCTCTATTAATATTGCCTCTGCTACTTTATTCCGAAAGTATTCGTCCACATGCTTGCTAGTAGCACTGTACTTCATTAGCGTTTTAGGATCGACCTGCTTTGACTTTGCCCTTAACTTTGTCCATCTGCCTTGTCTACCACTTGTAGCCGATGTAGAAAGGGTTTTGAGATATGGACGTAACTGGATTCGAACCAGTGACCTCTACGATGTCAACGTAGCGCTCTAACCAACTGAGCTATACGTCCGTGGATTAATCAAGATAGCACAGACAGAGGTAGAGATGCAATCACTCGACCGAAAGATACTGCCAATATCTGCTCTGCCGTACTCAAAAACATACTCAAATGGCAAGAGCAAAAAGAGGAACAGTATCAATGGAAATTATTCGTAATAGCATTAGGCTCAGATTTAGAGTCGATGGGAAGCAGAAAGCATACCACCTTGGTTTGCACGACAACGATGAAGGCAGAAAGAAAGCCAAGTTAATAGCCAAGCAAGTCGAGCTAGATTTACTAGCTGATAATTTCGACCAAACCTTTGAGCGGTATAGAGTTTACCCCGTCAATCGAGAACTCCCCAACAATAGGGCTGTGTCTCAGCTCTTTGCGGATTTCACAGCATGGAAGGAAGAATACGTTTACAAGCGCACCATTGAAAAATACAAAACACTCCCCAAATATTTAGAATCTAGCGGTATTGGAAACATAGCAGCTAAACGAATAAATGCTCAAGATGTCAGTCGCTTCGTAAATTATCTCAGAGGCAAGCTCGAACCTAAAACTTTGAAGGAAAGATTGCAGCTTTTGAGTGCGTGTTGGGACTGGGCGAAGTTGGAGAATAATCACTGGAAGACGGCTGTAAAAGCAATTAAAGTGCCACCCAAGCAACCGCCTAGACCATTCACTAAACAGGAGATTCAAGCGATTCTAGGCACATTTTCCGAGCTGTTTCCTGGCTATCTACCCTACGTGCAATTCCTCTTCAGTACTGGGGTAAGGACAAGTGAAGCAATTGGATTGCAGTGGAAGCACGTTGCTGATGACTGCTCGACGATTTGGGTCGGTGAATCGCTGGTTAAGGGAGTTAGAAAAGCTACCAAAACCAATAAGGCTAGAACCATTCCGCTCAACCCCAAAGTCAAGCAGATGTTGGTAGAGCTGGGAAGGGGAGATGCTGAGGATTTGGTATTTACCACGCCTGCTGGCTATCCGATAGACGATGATAATTTTGCTCGTAGGTATTGGCATTCCGCTCTCAAGAGAGCTGGAGTTGATTATCGCCGACCTTACAATACTCGTCACACTTTTGTTAGTCACGCGCTCCAATCTGGGTTGAGTCCAGTACAGGTTGCTAGCTTAACTGGGCATTCGGTAGAGATTCTCTTTACTCACTATGCCGGAGTAATCGAAAAGCCGAAATTACCAGATTTGTTCTGATGAAATTATTCTCTCGTGGTAGCAATCGAATAATTGCTGTCATTTGTTTACCCATAAAACGTGTTTTGTATATGGCATAATATATCGGTTCAAGCTGTTAGCAATGGTGATAAAAATGTCAGCTCGAAATGTTAGCTTGCCCGATGAACTCATTGCACTCGTCAATCAAAAAGCCATTAAACAAAAACGCTCTTTCTCTTCCGTAGTAGTTGAAGCATTGCAAAGACAATTCAAGCATCAACTAGCTAAATCAAAAACAGCAGCATAGCAAAAAGGGGCAAAGTTATCAGCTCTTGCCCCTGCATCGTAAAAAACTTCTTACTTAAGAGTTGATTCTAACAATGTTAAACGAAAATCGACCATCACTAGAAAAGCCTAAACCAGCTATCACTTGGGAACAAGCTTTTTGGGACGTAGTTCACGACAGAGATTTAAGGGCTGAGATAGAACAGCGTATTTACAAACGCTACGGCTTTACCTAAGCAGCTCCTAAAAATGGATAAACGCCCTGTGGCGCAAGGCGTTCGGAGATTCTAACAAAAATTTGTGACGGAAGTAGTTATTTATTATGATAGAACAGAATGATGTCTCAAACCCCGACTGCAAGGAAAGTTTACTAAAAGAACTTGAAGCTCTGCCCGACGACTGGAGATTTACGCCAGTCAACGGCAATAAACAACCATACTCGCTCAGGTGGAACAAGCGCCCAAAAAGACGAGAGCTTATTGAAAGACATATCAAAATTGGACGCTGCAAAGCTATCGGTGTACTGTGCGGTAGTAAATCTGAGGGACAGTTATTTGTAGATTTTGATGGAACAAGTTCGTGGGGATACTTCGAGCTGATGTTTGGCGTTAATCCTCATGACCTACCGATAACTCCGGCTGTAACTTCAGGCAAGAAAGGAAGGCAACAGCAAATATTTCACGTACCAGAAAAATACTGGAACGAAATCAAAACCACTAAGCTTGTGACTCTGTGCGGCATAGAAAAGCGAGAGGGCGTTGAATATTTAGAGTTAAGGTGGGACGGATGCCAATCTGTAGTAGCTGGAGTTCACCCAGAAACTGGTAGTTACAGATGGCTCCCTGGAAAATCCCATAGAGAGATTGCTGTGGCTGAAGCACCAATCTATCTAATCGAGGCGATGAAGCGTCCTGTAGCCCCTCCCAAATCCACCCACCTTTACACGCGCAATTACAACGGTGATGGTGATGTTGCACTAGCGAGAGAATGCTTGGCTGCTTTGAGTCCTTGGAGAGCAGGCAGTCACGATGAATGGATTCACGTTGGCATGGCACTGCATTCAGTTGGTGATGATTCATTGTTGGATGATTGGGACAGATGGAGTCAGCAGTCTGATAAATACGAATCGGGTGAATGTGAAAGGAGATGGCACAGCTTCAACCGCAGTGGATTAAATATCGGCTCTCTCTGCTATTGGGCGAAACAAGACGGATGGAAATCCAATAAAGAATTTGGCAAACAAGTTAACAAGGGTGTAAGGAAAAATATGTCCGAATCCGAAGCATTTAAAACTGCTCTCACAGAAATTTGTAAAGAAACAGACCCAGAGCTGGTAGCCCTAAAGAAAGCGACAGTTGCTACCACTTTCAAAGTAAGCGTACAGGAAATTAATAAATTACTGAAACAGAAAGAGCAGACAGAAGAGGCGCGGCACGTAGAAGATTATGTTTTCAACACCGATAGTCTTTTCAAGGAGGAGCTAGCAGAGGATTTCCTAGTTCCTGGTATGTTGCCTAGAGGCGGGAGCGTTATTCTTGCAGGTGATGCAAAAGCGGGAAAAACCTTACTAGCTTACGAGTTAGCGTATGCTGTAGCAACCGGAGGAGAATTCTTAGGGGAGCGAGTTCCACAGGGTAGGGTATTGTTATTTCAGATAGAGCGACCGAATAAAAACTTACGACGCTTAATTAAGCGGGGATTTTCGAGCGATTTGCTAAAGTCTTCCGTAAGAGTACTCACGAAGTACAGCCCAGAACTATTAGAGCAGGAGTTGGCAGCAGACAACTACACCCTCGTCATCATTGACTCGCTTACAGCAATCAACGTCGATTCTGGGGTGTCAGAGTGGAGCAAAGAGTATGCTGACCCAATCTATAAAATGCAGCCGCACATTGAAAAAGCTAACGCGACCTGCATCATCATCCACCATTTGAGTAAAAGTAATGAAGCGCAAGGAGTGCGGCAGCTAAGAGGTTCTTCCGCCATCCCTGGTGCTGTGTGGGGATGCTTGGTATTGAAGCACGTTCTAAAACAAGACCCCTATAACAAGAAGAAATTTGTCATCGACCCGAACGAGACGCATAGAACGTTGGAGCTGGTAGGGCTTCAAGATGCCGGAGGAGCGGCATTAGACATCGAACTTAATATTGAAAATAATTCCTGGGTCAACCACGGGGAGGTAGGAGTATCAAAGGAAGTTGTAGAAGCTCGGCGCACGATGAGGGAGCGAATATTAAACGTGATGCTGCATAACTACCCTCATCCATTGCCGGGGATGGAAATAAAGGAAATGCTGGAACTTACCACAAAGGAAGAACTCGACACCATGTGGAAGGCGTTAGGGCGAATGGCGGAACGTAAAGAAATAAACGCGAAACCTAACCCTAAGAAATTATCTTCCAGGTTGTATTACCTCCCCCATTCGTACTATTTAGAGTTGTCCAGTAATTTTAATCAAAGCTATACAGAGAAAGAAACACAGATTCTGGACAGTACAAATGATGTCCAGAAAGTGTCTAATGATACACAGAAAAACGCTGACATACTGTCCAGAAATGGAAACGTAGACCAGGTGAGCGTTTCAGTCAAATTACTGGACACTGTGGAGAATATGGAGGGGGGAGGTGTCCCTGTCCCGCAAAAAACTCCACTAGCGCCTCAAGGAACCAAGCCTAGATGTGGAGATTTAATTCAATACGTAGGGTCAGGCGACCTAGATGGTAAAGGAGAAGATTTACTCGTCAAAAGCTTTAGTGGCGTTAACGAAGGAGTAGATAACGATTACCGCAAACCACTCAAGTACATAATATGCCTAAGACCAAATGGAAACGAAGCCAAGTTCATCAGTGGCAATCCCTATATTCCAATCGAGGATACAATCATAGTCAAGCAGCAGGTAAGAACGTAAAAAACCTATGGAAGCATCCGCACCAGCCGTACCCTTAAAACACCTGAATGTAGTTGGACTAGCTAGAGTCTATGAGTTTCTGATGGCTCAAGGTAACTTTCACCTTATCTCTTTGCTTGGTGCTGCTACATACGCAGGGGGATTCCTGGTACGCGAGACAGAATCGGGAACGCATTTCATGATTCAGATGCCTAGCTCTAAATCAGCACAGGAAATGATAGGGCAAGCAGTAACGCTATTCTTCTGCCTGGAGGAAGCATTTCCTATCTCCCGATTGTTGATTAGCACGACTAAAGACCCATTCATGACAGTACCAGCAGACTACTGGATATCATTGGGCAGCTTCCAATTAAAGCCGAATCTGTATGTAGGTGTGGGTCAAGTCGAAGGACACCCAGACTGGTATGCAGTAGTCAAGCTGGACGAGGACGGCAAATTGGTCAGAGAAAAATAGAAGGTCTGTAGATTTCTCTTGAAGATTTATTTATATATGTGTTGAGAGATGCTGATACACGGTGTGAAGGCAAAAATAGTACAATAAGTAGTACGACACCTGACGCACTTAAACGCAGTCATAAATCATCCAGGTGCTAACTTCGGCATCACCTTATGAAGTCTTACATTGTCTGCGCTGAAGCTGACGGTATCGAACTCTATTGGACTGGCGGACGTAACGGTTACTGGACTAAGAGTTATGCCGATGCCTACCGTTACAAATTAATATCTAGTGCCTGGGAAGTTATGCAGCGGGAACACCCCAGTGGGATTACTGTCATGTGGATAGTGGAAATATAGTCGATGCCGGACAAGGACGGTCGCATTCAATCAATAAGCACCAAAAAAAATTCCTACCAACTAGCGCCGCAGTGGGAACGGGTGGTAGGAGAAGCTGATAGGGACAACACGGAAATCCTATGTTGTCTCAATCCGATTTTTCTATACGGAAACGCATTTTTCTTCTGCCAATAGGCTGAGTTATTTGTTACAAGCGTTTGTTGGTTAGAAAACATACTAATCCTTACCCAGATGTCAATCTAGGTGGCAATGCTAGAGATGCTTCCCGACTAGCTTGATTCTTTTTTGCATCATCTCAGCGAAAACGGTAATCGCTTGAATATATGCAGCTCTTGCTTCCAATTGTGTATGCGTAATCAGCATCATCAACTCTGGAGAATCATCTTTTTGTGCTTGCGCTACTTGGGTGTAAACAAGTGCTTCTTCTGCTTTTTGCTGAATAACTGACCGCATTCCTCAATCAGTTGACCGTGTGACAATGCTAGTTGGTCGCTACGTTCTTGCAATCTCTTACCCCATTGCTCCACTTTGAGTCCATGTTCTTGTAACCTCAAGGCGGGTTGTTCCAAAGTGTGGGTAGATGTTACAACTTCATGCATGGCGCGTCTTAGTTAGACATAAGTTGGACATAAGTTAGACATGTCCCAGTCTATCAAGTTTATCCTTCGTCCAATTCATCCAGAAGGATGATGTGTAATGCAGTATATTCATAACTGAAAAAGGATAGCAGGCTAATCCCGCTAGTTACTCCAGCTTTTCTGTTCTAGGGTCAGCATTCTGCGGGAACACAAACAAGTTTAACGACCCAGCTCTACGGGCAAGAAGAACAGCATTCCCCAAGTGGTAGTGAGTAATCAAAAGCCATCTGTCGTACAAGCTACCGCAGTACAAGTAAACATCAACCGGAAATTTCTCCGTGTCTTCATTCAGAAGCGGCACTTGCCAGCGTGATTCCCCACCCACATGAGATGCACCTTGTTAGCTACACTCCTATTCATTTCTCAAGACTACGAGTGATTCAACTACCCAAGGGCGGAAAAGGTCAATCAGTGACTCATGGTTTCTTAGAAATTTGATGTATCAATTCCTTTTGTTGCTGGACAGCTTCAGACATCTCGCGAGAGTTTCTTCTAATCGCTTTTATGGTGTAAAAGAAGGCGATGATGGCTTCATCGTTGACGCTACCATACATAGCCCTTACAGCCGCTGCAACAAGCTGCTCGGGAGATTTTCCGGTTTCTTTTGCCGCATTAGCTAGCAACTCTAGGTCTTCCGGTTCTAGCTCCAAGACTAAAGTTTTTTTGTGCATTGGCTATTAAAAGTTTGATTTTGTAATGGTTGAGCATGAGAAGCAGTCGGCTACCAAGTATAATTACTTACTCACGATAGGGCTGTTAAAATTGTTACAAGTCCCTAGCATCGCCTCTAAGCCTGATTGTGTAACAACCTTGGCTTGCCTTCAAAAATACCACCAACCCCCCTCTTACCCATCAACATGAAGGAGTTACGTAGCACTGATTTTAGTTGTGGTGCTTAGGAAAGATAACGTTTAATCACTGTTACCAGAAGGTCTAAATCGTAAGGTTTTGCAACGAAGTCAATGCATCCCGCTGATAAGTACTGTCCTTTTTCTTCTTCTGTGACCATACCAGTCACGGCAATAATGGGTATGTTTGCTGTCTGAGAATCTTGCTTGAGACGCTCAGCCACTTCTAAACCACTGATGTCAGGTAGCAACATATCTAACAGAATCAAGTCCGGTTGGTGTTGCTGTGCCATAGCTATAGCAGTCCGACCGTCAGTAGCGGCGATGAATGGAAAGCCTATTATCTCCAAAACTTCGATAATCAGTTCTAAGTTGTCCGCACTATCTTCAACTGCTAGAACTAATTCTCGTTTGAAATTGTCAACCTGACTCTCCACGCCGAACGACACCGACACCTCCTAACATTTGTAGCATCAAGCGTAAACATATCCAATCGCCTTTATTTTAAGCAATACTTCGTTAGGTATAAATACTGTTAATACTGCACTTATTTCTTAGCTCCAATGCAATACAGGAGTCCCAGATTCTCCATCCCCCCGTAGCCAGCCTGAATAATGTGAACGGGGTGCATGGCATGACAATCGCTAGCAATAGCCATACTGTATCTCCTGATACGTAATTCTTGAAATACCGATGATTGCGTGAGTGCTACTTCTAATAAGTGACACTCACTATTGCTATGACTGGGTATTGCTGACAGGCGTACTCAGTGCGTACTCGCAGGTCAAAGCTGGTTATCACTGGCGATTCCGCCAGTTAGATTATGCTTTGCACTTGTGGAGCATGGCGATAATCTCTCGCTACTAGTCAAATACTCAAGAATTTCAATAATCCATTCACCATCATCGTGCTAGATAGTTACCTGCCTAATCATGCAGCATTGTGAGTATCGCAGCAGATAATCCATAGATTGCTACTCAGCTAGATGTCCTACCGATAATGCGTTATACGTGTTATACAATGCAGGTATACCACTGATTGGATATTGGGTTAGATGTGACCAGACCATTCAAGAAGCAAGCCAGCAAGTATATGTACACATGGAATATTGACCCAACCATGAGGGCATTCCTGTTTCACTTGGCTGGAAATGTCGAGCATTGCTCGGTTGCGTCGTTGTTATATCGAGCAGTTACGCATTACTCTCTACGAGAACACAAAATCAGCTATCACGAGTTTGCTAAGGATTTGAAGGTGGAGAGTCCTGATGAGTTGAGAATGCAGCTCACGTTATCTGATGCCAAGAGGCGAAACCTTCAGCAAGATTTGTATGAAGCGAGATATGAGCTGCGGCAGGCACGAGAAAGGCTTAAATCATTAGGAGTTGAGGGGTAATAAAGTGGGTTATTCCAGAGAGCATATAGCAGCGATGGCAAAAGCTGGCTGGCAGTTGGATTCAGCAGGTCATTTCTATCGAGATTTACCAGCTACCACTGTTGACAAGAGTGGAAATGAGATAGAGGCAGCACCAGTAGCGGAAGCATATAAGCCAGCATTCCACGACAATCAGCAGATACGGCAGGAGCCTCGCCACGAACCAGTGGCTAGCCATCCTCGAAACATCTATTTGGAGTTGATGCAGCAGGAGCGGGATAAGCAGGCGGAGATTGCACGGCGAGAAGCAGCCAAGAATGAGATGAAATTCATGGGCAAGCAGGAGGCACGGCAATACGTCAACGATGAAGGACTCAACTCTCAGCTCACGTTAGAAGAACAGCATCAGCTTCGCAGGCAGATGCGGCTACATCACCAGAAGCGGGAAGAGGCACGGCAACAGCGACAGGCTGCTATCAGGACTTTTGGTGGTGCTAGGGCTACTCTGCTGAAAACCATTCATGAAATGTCTCCGGCTGAGAAAGCAGAACTCAAGTCTTTGTTGGGATTGGATGGAGGGGCTAGTGATGTCTAAGGCTAAGCAAGGTAGTGCTGAGGGTAATGTAGGCTGGGGCTACAGCCGTATCAAGCCAATGGGCAGGTCTGACACGTTGCAGTGGGAAGACATCAGACCGGAAGACCAGCACCTATACGTCCAGATTGGCAAGAGACTCTACCATAAAGGCGGACTCAGCCCCGAACAGTTGCGTAAGTTTGACACCCAATACGTTACTGCTGAAGGTTATGAGGCTTGTGTAATCCAGCGCCAGACCTTTGGTGGAAACGTCAAAATTCTCAGCGATAGAGTCCCCGCCTCAGAACCCTAGCATTAATTTTTTGGAGGATTTAAGTATATATGCCTAAAATCGTGCCACTCGACCAAAGAGCCATGATGCAACCCAAGCCGGAGCCACCACCTAAACCTATACCTTTTTCAAGGTTAGAAGATTTTGACTGGAATCAGACGATGTACCAGACTTACGTTTTACCCAAGCCTTTGTTTGAAAAGCTGGAGCAGATACCAGACAAGGAAAGATTCATCTGTCAGTGTCTCTTAGATTTGATTAACGACAGCCGTGGAGTAGAGCGACAAGAACCAACTAAGCCTAGAGAGGCGTGGTACAGCTACACCAAGAAGATTCCTACGCAGCGGCTATTCAAGTTTGAACACCACGATGATAAAGTTCGCCCTTACTATGAGGTGACAGCGGAGCATACTCGAAAGCGAATCCCAAATCTGCCTGGTGACGAGCAGGTGGTATTCTTCGAGCCTACTCAGCACGACCAGAGACAAGCCAGCAATTTTCAAGTGCCTCTTAGGTTGTGGAACGAGGCATATCGCATATCCGAATTCTTCCAAATGACTGTCTACGATATGTTCTTGCAAGCTGTGGAGCGTGGCTTGTTCAAGCACGAACAACAGAAACCGCAGCCCGTCAATCCCAATGCTGCCAGGTACAAACGTTTTTCAGACAGGGAACAGCAACGCGAGAATCGTCTAATCGAGACAGTCGCTAAGCGCATGGCAAAAAATAATCCATCGGGTGGTGAGGCATGACAGACATTCCGTATTCCCAAATCCAAGCAGTTCCAGTGCAGCAGCAAGTTAACCAATCCCTAAACTATGCAGCAACTAGAGCAAATCAACTCGGAATAGAACTCGGACCAGAACTAAGAGCGGAGTTGGCAGCTCCTACCACGTATTATCCAGGGGAGGAGCAGAATGCTAATCCTGGTTTCTACGAAAATACTACATGGGCAAATATTCAGCCACAGCAACGGCAAGCCAAGCCAGTAGACACACGCCCTCAGCCAGAAATTGCTTACGAGAACTATCTAGCCGAGAAGCACCAAGCCGAGCAGCCACAGGAGCAAGCCAAGCAAGTACAGGGGCAGAACGCCAAGCTAGTCGCCGCTAGTCTCGAATATGGCTGGGAGACACCATCTTTTCAGGCGTATCTCGATAGCGATGACGATGCATATTTGAGTATGCGATTATCTCCCCAGCAGATTCAGTTAGCTAATGAGGTGTGGGGCTTGGACGAAGACACGGCTAAGGCTTACATCTACCACCACAAGCTAACCGCCGAAGACCTCGCCCTAATCGAGACATCTTTCACGGGCAAAACATCATCACTTTCTGTGGCAGCACCTCCACCACCGAGACTGGAGCCGAAGAGTAAAACTGTTGATGACGATGACGGTTCAGATGATGACGATTCTAGCTACGCTCCTGATTCAAATACTGCTGGCAATACTGCTGGTGTTGGCGATTATGATTCTGTTGCAGCTCTCGACGATGTAAACCACATGCGGCGCACTTATTTCTCACAAGCCAATGACGCTGAGTGGTCGGCTATCCTGAACGATTGCATCGATGAATTCGAGTCTCTACCACAGCAGGAGAGAGAAGCATACGACAATCCAGCGGGAATCTGGGCATTGCATCAGCGTGTATCCTATCGGCGACAGCAGCAAGCCCAAGCTCAGCAGAAAAGACAACAGGGAGCGCTGAAGAAGCAGACACAATCTTTTAACAATACCGCTCTGACGAGAGATGGTCGCTTACGCCAAAGTTGGATTGATAGACTGTCACCGCAGCAGTACGAACAGCAGGCAGACCGTATCTACCAGTGGTATAGAGCTGGCAAGGTGGACAGGAATGCTTACTACTAGGAGCGGGGTATGGTGAACATCGATTGATTTCTCGAAATGCCCTTCAGAAGCTGACTCAAAAGAAATAATATTTAGACAAAAGTGTTCACCATACCCCGCTCTCATTAGTAACATTCATGACCCTGGGTATAGTCGCTGCACAAAATAGGGAGCCGCAATGAAACGAGGCATTAATTCACAAGGACTGCCGCACCACAAGCGGGTAGAGCGGCACGAGAGCTTTAACAAACCGTCTGATGAGGTACTGGTAGCAGCAGACAAGGCAATCCTAATCCAGAAGCTTAAGAACGCTCTCAAGAATGGCTCCAAGGTTCCAATGAGCCTGATTAATCGGCTGGGGAATGTGGACTATGCGGAGTATTCCCATCTAATCGACGGCTTGATGAGCAAGCAACTTATAGATTTCAACAAATAATGGAGGTGGGTTATCACTAGTAACGCTTTTAAGACAAACGAATCTTTCCGTGTAGTGGGAGCGATGACCAGGGTGGCGGTCAATACGGCTCAAACGATTACACTATCATCAACCGCTACTGGCATATTGATTAGCTTCGAGGGACAACCCGTGAGACTTACCCTTGACGGTAGCACCCCATCAGGCACTAACGGATTTCTGTTGCCAGTTAACACCCTCTTCAGGTTCGATATGCACCAAGGTGGTGTGGTGAGAGTGCTGGAGAGTGCTGCTTCTGCCTTCGCAAATTATCAGGTCATTGTGACGTTGGGTTGAGAGAAAATAGAGATATCAACATATAGGAGAAAAAACAATGTCTAGAGGTTCTAGCAACGGCGACACGCCAAAAAGATTTGAGGCACAGATTCCAGATTTCAAGCGCGACCAAAAAACGAATTGGAGTTGGGCTAACAGTAACGGTACTTCTAACCTTAACCTCAAATTTGAGAGCGATACAGGCAACTCTAAACCACAGGAAGGTAAGCCGAAGATAGATTATTGAATCTCTTCCAAGTCTTCCATTCGAGCGCCAGGGGGTAGCTGATTCACAATGAAGCCAGTCCCCTTAATTCTGTATCTCTTGACTGTCATTACTGGTGGTGTAGTGGGGTCTACAAACACATCTCCTTTTTCTGGAAATTGCTGGAGTTGGTGCGCTCTAATTTGAATTTCTGACATGATATTTACCAAGTCTGTAGATAAATTTATTATAATAGAGGTAAGCCTGAAAGCCCGTCCTAGCCTATATTTAGCTACTATATCTAACTTTATCTAAGAAGCGTTTACCTCCTCATTACTAGTTCTGGTTTTACCTTATAACACTGCCCCTTCACTTGCATAGAGGGGCATTTTCATAGCCTATTTCTAGTGGTCGCGGTCTAACATTATGGAAATATTTTATCGCGACCGCTCTAATAAGAAATACAGGTATATGTAGACTCTAAAACTAAATAGCTGAATAATTTTTCGGCTGTTGTTAAACTTGAAATGCTAAAGCAGTGAGATGCATAAAGCAGGCAAGCACCCCAGGTCTAATCGAGGGGTGCTTTGCTGTGTCTAGGTTAATCTCTTGCTCGGTCTTTTTCTGTCTGCCCATAGGAATTTCTTACCAGGATGCCATTCAATATTTAGAGCTGGAGAGTATAGCTGTATTAATACTGCCTCTAGGATTTTCTCATCGTCCATTTCGTCAAAACGCCTGCCCTGCTTCAGGCTTATCCAGCTAACCCTAGTGGCTCCTCTTTTACACAATTGTTCCAGCTTCATTGGTCTGGGATTGTTCCAACGAAAGTGCATATTTCCGGTCAAGCCGACGTATAAAACCACATCCTCTTTAGTCCACAGGTAGCAAGCAGAGGAGCGCGGCAACTCCTTCAGCTCGTCGATAGATACGCTCGGCAAGACATCAGGGAGTAGCGTTAGCAGGTCTTTTAGCAGGGCTGGGGTGTTAACTAGCATCGGTATCTCGGACGTGCTTAATTAAATCGTCAATAGAAGCATCTGGATACAGGTTTAGGATTTTGTCTATCAACTCCAAGCTGGGTAATTGTTCCGTATGCTTACCTAAGCGATAGAGATTGCTTGGCGATACTCCGATAGCAGTAGCCAGTTTAAATAAGGTTGTCCCTCTCTTCTCACAAAAGTCTCGTAACGTGTTACTCATCATGTTGTCAAGACATAACACCAGTAATACTTATATTGTAGTGTGACCTGTACACTAGTCTAAAATGTAAACTAGTATTAAAATATTTTACACTAGTATTTGTATTACACTAGTATATAAATAAGAGGACGGGGAAGAGATAAACACCTCACCTCCAAGGAACAAGAAATCGAAACCAACCGAATAGCCCTCAAGTGGGCGTGCGTAAAGGAAATAAGCAGCTTTTGAGGCTTATCTATACCCAGCTCAACCAGAGGCACGCAATCAAACGATATCGGCTGAGTGTAGTACGTAGAGATATGCTCTACAACTAGCGCAGATTTCCTAATTTTTCAATCTTTACCACTATATGTAAATCGCAGATATTCTATATCTATTCACCCAATTTAGGGGGTTCAATGAGACAGACAAATAGAATGATTCAAAAGACAGTTGGTATTCCTATCCACGTCTTGATTGAACTTGAGGAATATTCAGAGGTTAGCTCTATATCTGTGGCTGATGGTATCAGGATGGCGCTAATAGAGTTTCTAGCAAAACACACTCCAAGCAAGACAATTAACAACACTGAGAACTAGCAATGATTACTGAGGAATTGACAAAACCTAATGATAGTGAAGTTCAGAGCGGGACTAGAACACTATCTGGAACAAGAAGTTCACAATCAAGACGCAGAAAAGCACCAACACAGGAACAACTTACTAGTGAAGTAAAATCAGCCATAATCCAAGAAGCTGAAACACCTATTGAGCTTGACATCAACCTAATCAAAGTTAATGGCGGAACACAGGTAAGAAAGCAGATTAACGCTTCTAGGGTTGATTTACTAGCAGAAATAGTTGGTTCTGGTGATATCTCTAAGAGATTCAACGATGACCCTATAGTTTTCTATGACGGCGCTAACTACTGGTTGGCTGATGGGTTTCACAGACTAGCTGCTTACCAGAAGGTTGGGAGAAAAATCATTCATGTAATCTCCAGGCAGGGTACTCAAAGAGATGCACAACTCTATAGCTGTACTGTAGCTAATCGTGAACATGAAGGACTACCACTAACCAAAGAGGACATGAAACAAGCGGCTATCATGCTTCTTCAGGATAAAGAGTGGAATGAATGGTCTAGTAGAAAGATTGCTGAAGTAGTAGGACTTCATCATGAAACAGTTGAAGCTTTGAGAAAGAAGCTAACTGGCGATTCCGCCAGTGAGAAAACCAAAACTAGAACCTACACCAACAAGCATGGTAAGAAGGGTTCTATGGACACCTCTAAGATTGGTGGTAAGGGTGGTAAGAAACAATCAAAGCCTGAAATACAGCCTAAAGAAAGTGTAGAACTTCCTGAACTTGATACACCACCAGTGAAGATATCTGAGAAAAAACCTTTATCTCACGTGATAGGTAATGCGCCAATAGAGGATAACAATCTGGTTGCGAAGTTAGAAGAAGAGAATAGTAGATTAAAAGACGAGATACGCCTTTTCAGTCAATACAAATCACTCAATCTTTATAAAGATTGTCCAAAGCTTTTAAAGAGAGTACAGGAAAGATACTTTACTGACAAAGAGATTCGAGAGTATCAACTAAGCGAATATCTCAGCTATATGGAAAGAGAAATCATCAGGTTTGAGACTCTGAGAGAAAAGACAAACACAATGCTTGATTGGTTCTTGTCGGAAACCATGAAGGAAAAGGGTTTCACTACCTTCAAACAAGCTGAAGAGTATGTTTGTCGAGCTATAAAAAATCAGGAGGAACATGAAAGCACTCAAGCAGGTTGACATTGAATTATTAGCATCAGAATACGATTGGACTGACCCAGACTGCTTCACTAATCACTTTCAGAGACATGACAAGCCTGGTGAGGTGTGCCTATCTGTAGGTGAATTAAAGACAGCATATGAAAACTCCCAGTATGTATGCGACCAGTATGAAACTAAGTCATCTAAGGTTGCAGAGTTATCAGTAGGGATTTTCAAAGAAGATAGATGGCTAAAGACAGATTTAATTGTTGGCAAAAGCAAACAAGGTGACTACTTTCTTCTTGATGGCAGGCATAGGCTACTAGCAATCATTCAGGTCTTAGGACTAGTTGGTGATGGGTTAGGCATAGGGACTCAAATATTAGACCAGTTAGTAAGAATAGAGTTGTTTGAGGGTGTAGAAATAGAGGAAGTTCCAGAGTTAGTGATAGCCTACAACGAATCTAGAAATATCACTAAAGCAGAAGCCATACATATCAGACTTAGTAAGTTACAGGTTGGCGGTGACTCGAAAGATTTGGTTAGAAAAGTGCTGACAGGTGGCTACACAAACAAAGACATGATGGAATCTGTGGCTAACTATTTTGTACGTAAGCCTCAACAAGTAATAAAAAGTAACACCGTTCAGAAGATTGGAGAAGGTTTAGCCAAGTACATCCTGTTTGGTAAGAAAAAGCGAGTCAAAGATGGTGCGATATCTCAAATCACTGTTGATGAATTCTGTGCTATGGCTGATAAATTATGGGGCTATGTTGAGGAGTATGCAGCCCAAGAAGTAGAAAAAGCACGTCACTACAGCGATTTCATTAAGTATGCTATCTCACGTTTTGAAGCTAAATAAATGCAAATAGGAATCATTCATCCATCTTTCTACCAGCTAAGGGAAGTAGAAGTTGACTGGGCTTGCCAGGTTATGACCCCTGAAAAATCAATTGAGTGAGTTACAGAGTTAATGCATAAGAAATGAAAACTGTTGAATTGACGCAGGGGCAGATGGCTATTGTTGACGATGAGGTTTTTGAAGTAGTCAATCGCTGGAAGTGGCACTATAACAAAGGCTATGCCGTGAGCGATATAAGCTATGTGGACTACGGTGGTAAAAGAGGGATTCACAAAATCTGTATGCACCGCTGGGTATTAGAGAGTTTCTACAATATCCGCATTGGAGGCTTGCAGGTTGACCACATCAACGGTGTTAAAACTGATAACCGATTAGTCAATCTTAGAGTTGTTACCAGTCAGCAAAACCGCTTCAACACGAATCAGCCAAGGAATAATACCAGCGGATTTAAAGGAGTAAGTTTCGATAAGGCTGTGGGGAAGTACGGAGCCTGGATTAAGCACGATGGTAGAAAGCACTTTTTAGGTTACTACCGTGTTATCGAAGAAGCAGCGCTAGCGTATAATCGAGCAGCTTTGAAGTATCACGGCGAATACGCCAGGTTGAATGAAGTTTAATGACAAATTCTTGAGTAGATGCATACTTAAAACGCATACTCAAAGCTCAGCAGGTATTGGCAATTAACTCTTGAAAGTCTTGTGCTGCTTATGACAGTCAGCATGTCAACGTAGCGCTCTAACCAACTGAGCTATACGTCCGTGGATTAATCAAGATAGCACAGACAGAGGTAGAGATGCAATCACTCGACCGAAAGATACTGCCAATATCTGCTCTGACGATGCTTTCCCTCGATCGCGCTGGGTTACTACGAACCGCGAGAGGTGCTTTCATCTGATGATTACGGCTCCTTTGTACCGCAGTTCTGTGTCACGTTTGGGTTATTGTTAGGACTTGCCAGTATTGGCGTAGTGATTTATTTCATCTTTCGACATAACTCAGAACGACAGTTAACTCCTACACTTTCCTGAACTTTTTGGGATTGACAAAGCGTGAGATTACTTCTGAATTGACAAGTTTTTAGTATGAGTCGAGAATAAGCCGAAAGTAAAGGTGTAGAAGTCATACTCGCTCGCCTATATCTCTAATAGTAGTGATAGGAGTGCAAGTAGTTTAGCTATTATGGTTTGAGTTCTTTCTAGACTAGCCGCCTACGCAGATGAAGATAATTACCAAGACTTTTCCTCCCACTCATCGACCCGAATCGAGTTACCCTTACAGAAAATCCGAGAATATCTAAAGAATTTATGTAAATTTTATCCAGCTCTGTCAAGACGATCGGAGTAGTAAATTGCTGCTATGCTCAACTAGATTTTTCCATTATAATCGTTTGGCAATACTTTAATATGTGAATTGTAAAGAAAGAAACTAATGTTAGCTGATATTTGTGATATTTTGCGTTTGATTGCCTGAGTTTGACTTTCTGCCAAATACTAATTTTAGGTGTGAGCAAATTGCTGATGCGCGAGCAAAGTCTGCTACTAATAACTCGACTAAAAAGCTGTAGCTATTACTATATTGGCGTACTCAAAAAGTACTTTTCTAGAACCCCTCAATGGTTATTTATGTATGTATTTGGTCGCTTTAGATCGATCCAAATCATGATGCTAAATTACTATCAGCGCCAACGAATCGCTAAAATCTACGAGGAAAAGGACTCGGTGTTTAGTCACCTCAATACTGATGAAGTCGTTGAATCTTTAGTCGCTGACGGATTGTACTTGGGGATTCATCTACCAGATAGTTGGGTGAGAGAAATCCGCGAATTTGCAGAGCGTAATAATTGCTATGGAGACGGAGATTTACGCTTGAGTTTTGCTTATAAAGAAAGGCTAGCAGCACAGAGTGCATATGGTCAATCTTTTCGACTAGGGAAATATTACAATGCCAGCTTGCTATGTCCAGCAATTGAGAAACTGGCTCGCGACCCAAAGCTATTAAATATTGCTGCGAAATATTTAAAAGTAGAATCGGTTCATGCTGGTAGTTGGCTGTGGTGGAGTTTTCCCCCAACAGTAGCAATTTATGAATCTACTGCTGCGATTGGGCAAGTCTTTCATCACGACCTTGAGGATTACCGTTGTCTTAGATTTTACTTCTATTTAAGTGACACTAACTTAGCTAATGGACCGCATGTATGTATTCGTGGCAGTCATCGTCAGAAGAAACTTGCCTATCTTCTCAGCTTATGGCGGTTGCGTTCCGAGCAAGATGTGATTGATTACTACGGTACTTCTAGGATTGTGACAATTTGTGGTTCGGCGGGGTTTGGCTTTGTGGAAGATCCATTTTGCGTTCACAAAGGATTGCCACCAACGGAGGGAGATCGACTGATTTTAGCGATACATTTCTCTATCAACGACTACGGGGTGTTAGGCGATCGGGATGACTCTTTGTTGTTAAACTCTAGCCAGCTGACTTAAAAATAGTCTCTACTTTTATGCGGGTTATGTTGTTTCTGTTGACATTCTGCGATCGCTGCATTTCAGTAGACAAGTTAGTACGTCTAGGGACAAGGGGACTTTTTCCGGCTGCTCAATTATTTATCCGACTATCTAGATTAGAAAGGGATAAGTGACTGGAGTTGCAAAAGGAGATACTTTAGAAGTAAGTCAAAACTATTGCTCAAATTTTTGGAGTTACTGCCGACTCTGCTTCTACACAGTAGTTATTCTGTCTTCGATAATTTTTAGCGATACAATCTTTTCATTTCACTATAACTGCTCGCTGTCACTGTATTACTCTGAAAATCTGTGTTTAAGTATCTTCCTCCTCTCAACGAGCATAACCTTCCTTATCCCGATACCATTCACCCAATCGTGGTGCATTTCGTAATTGCGATGGTGCTGTTTGCAGTATTTTGCGATCTCCTGGGGTATTTCACAAAAAATCCCAAATTGTATGAAGTCAGTTGGTGGAATCTAGCCTTTGCAACGGTTTCGATCTTCATTGCAATTATTTTTGGACAAATTGAAGCAGGTCTGGCAGAACCTTATGCTGCATCTGTTTCAACGCTGAATGTCCATACAATTTTAGGCTGGTCGCTCTCAGGAATTCTGGCGCTCGTCACCGCATGGCGCTACGTGATTCGGTTACAGGAAAGACCGCAGTTACCGATTCCTTACCTCGCAGCGAGCGTGCTGCTAGCTGGGCTAGTTTGTATTCAATCATACCTGGGCAGCTTACTCGTGTGGGTCTATGGCTTACATACGATTCCTGTCGTCGATGCAATCAGAGGAGGTCTGTCATGAACCCAGACCTGCTGGAACAGTGGCGTAGTTTGGGAGTGAATGGGTTGCCATACCAAATTCCCATTCATCCCAATCTGGTGCATTTAACGCTAGGGTTGTTTATCGTGGCGATCGCCTTTGACATTGTAGGGGTGCTGTTTCCCGTCGAGAAAGCAGTTTTTAAGTTTCTGGCAATTCCCGTTACCCGCTCGGCACTGTTTGATGTCGGTTGGTATAACCTGTTAGCATCGGCGATTGTTACCTTTTTTACAGTCATGGCGGGTGTGTTTGAAGTTGCTTTAGCTGTACCACTGGCAGATGTCACTAGCGCCTGGGGGCTTCATGCTTTAGAAACGATGATTCTACACGGCGTAGGGGGTGTACTCATTTTGACATTAATTGTGGGAATGACCGTTTGGCGCGGCTTTCAACGCTATCAGTGGCGCAAAGACATGGCAAGACAGGTGCAGTGGAGTTATCTGGCGGCTGGTTTATTTGTTTTTGCTTTAATGTTCGTGCAGGGGACGCTAGGCGCACATCTGGGTGCTGAATTTGGCATTCACGTCACAGCGGATCAAATGCTGCGCTTAGGCGAAAATCCCAATCAACTCTAGGGAAGGCAAAAGGCAAAAGGCAAAAATCAAAACAGGAGTCAGGAATCAGAAGCTATAATTTGTCTCCCTTGTCTCCCTTGTCTCCCTTGTTCCCCCTGTCCTTTCAGCTCCCTCAGCTCCCTCAGCTCCCTCAGCTCCCCCTTGTCCTCCCTACTCCCTGCCTTCTCCTCTCAGTTCGCTGTTCTAACTATGGTGCGATCGCTGTCATGATGAAACTCCGTGCAATTCTAATAATGACGGTCTATGCCATCCTGGTCGCTATGACAAGCTTGTGGATGGCGAAGCAATCCTATTCTTGGTTTCCGCCAGAAGCAGCAGCAGAAGCGAAGTTGCTGGACGATCTATTCAGTCTCTTCACTGGGTTAGGCACATTCATTTACTTAGGTGTAATCGGACCCTTCCTCTACTCGTTGGTCTTTCATCGCGCCAGCAAGTATGACATGAGCGATGGTCCCCCGATTGAAGGCAACACCTGGCTGGAAATCGTCTGGACGGCAGTGCCATTAGTTTTGGTGTTAACGCTTTCCTTTGTGAGCTATCGGACTTACGAAAAAATGGCGGTGCGGGGTCCGATGGAACTGGTACATTTGCATATGCCTCAGATGATGCAGCCTGCTTACGCCGAACCCTTTGACAGCAAGCCTCAGCAGGAAATTCAGAATGCAGTAGAAACCGCTCCCATCGAGCAAATCGACGTGACCGCTAAGCAATGGGCATGGATTTTCCATTATCCAGAACGGGATATCACCAGCACTGAGTTACATTTACCAGTCGATCGCCGCGTGCGATTTACCTTGCGATCGCAGGATGTGTTGCACGGCTTTTACATTCCGGCATTTCGCCTGAAGCAAGATGTTGTTCCCAACCACGAAATCGATTTTGAACTGACTCCTGTGAAAACTGGAACCTATCGCCTGCGCGATTCCATGTTTAGTGGCACTTACTTTGCCGCAAATCAAGCAGATGTCGTCGTTCAGCCATTCAACGAGTATCAACAATGGCTTGCCGATGCTGCGGCTGGGTTGCCCACTCCTGCCTTTAATCAGGCTGCTTTTGAGTACAGCCGCGCCAACGAACGCGAAGGTGCAACGAAAGACAAAGTAGCCATTCGCGGCTGGGACACTATCCCACCAGCATCGCCACCTGTAGTAAATTATGCCCCGAAGCACGAACCAGATAGTCCGCCTGCCTGACGTGACCAAATAATTCGTAATTCGTAATTCGTAATTCGCGATCGTGAGTTTCGCAATTTTGACTTTTGACTTTTGACTTTTAACTTTTGACTTGCCTAGTAACTTATGACAAACATTTCGATCGAGGCTCCAGAAGCCGTGCGCGGACAGCCATACCCAGGCGCGCCTGACAACTGGAAGCGATTCTTCACCTTCAGCACCGATCACAAAGTCATTGGCATTCAATACATCGTCACATCTTTCTTCTTTTTCCTGATTGGTGGCACGTTATCGATGGTTATGCGGGGCGAACTGATTACCCCTGATGCCGATTTAGTCGATCGCACTGTTTATAACGCGCTGTTCACGATGCATGGCTCGATCATGCTGTTTATGTGGACGTTCCCTGTTTTAGTGGGATTGGGAAATTATCTCGTGCCGCTGATGATTGGAGCGCGAGATATGGCATTTCCCCGACTGAATGCGGTTTCTTTCTGGATGGTTCCTGTCGTAGGCATTCTGATGCTAGCCAGTTTCCTAGTACCGGGAGGTCCATCGCAGTCGGGATGGTGGGCATATCCGCCCGTAAGTTTGCAAAACCCAACGGGAAATCTGCTGAACGGACAGGTGTTATGGATTTTGGCAGTGGCAATTTCGGGCGTATCTTCTATCATGGGTGGGGTGAATTTTGTCACTACCATCTTCAAAATGCGATCGCCAGGAATGACCTGGTTTAGAACACCTGCCTTTGTTTGGTCGGTGCTGGCGGCACAGTTAATTCAACTGTATGGGCTGCCTGCCCTAACTGGGGGAGCAATCATGTTGTTGCTCGATCTCACGATTGGTACGAGCTTCTTTACACCAGAGCGGGGTGGCAATCCCATCTTATACCAACACTTTTTCTGGTTTTACTCCCATCCGGCAGTCTATGTGATGATTCTGCCAGCATTTGGGATGTTTTCCGAAATTCTGCCCGTTCATGCCCGCAAACCCCTATTTGGCTATCGGGTGATTGCCGCATCATCTATTTTGATTACGGTTGTCAGTGGTTTGGTGTGGGTGCATCACATGTTTGCCAGTGCCACCCCCAGTTGGATGCGGATACTTTTCATGGTGACATCGATGCTGGTTGCCATTCCTTCTGGCATTAAAGTCTTTGGCTGGGTGGCAACGATTTGGGGTGGCAAGATTCGCTTCACCACGCCGATGCTATTTGCGCTCGGCGGTATTAGTAATTGGTTGTTTGCTGGAATTACTGGAATTTTTCTGGCTTCTGTGCCAATCGATATTCACGTCAACAACACTTACTTTGTGGTCGGACATTTCCATTACGTGCTGTATGGCGCGATCGTCATGGGCATTTATGCCGGAATCTATCACTGGTTTCCTAAAATGACCGGACGCATGTATTACGAAGGATTGGGCAAACTGCACTTTGCCTTGACCTACCTGGGAACGGCGTTGACCTTCCTGCCCATGCACCCCCTTGGATTGATGGGAATGCCCCGCCGTGTTGCATCCTACGACCTGGAATTTGCCTACTGGAATGTCATAGCAAGTATTGGCGGTTTTCTGTTAGGGCTGTCTACGCTACCATTTATTCTCAACATGGTAAGTTCTTGGATTCGGGGCGAGAAAGTAGGCAACAATCCGTGGCGGGCATATGGCTTAGAATGGCTCACCTCTTCACCACCGACTGTGGAAAACTTTGAAGAAACACCGCTCGTAGTTTCGGGTCCCTACGGCTACGGTAGGAACCAACCATTGGTAGGGAACATTCCCAATCCAGGCTTGACTGAATTTCCTGAATCTCTAACGCAGCAGCAAACATCATGACAGCAGAAAGAGCCATCGCGCAAGACGTTGAAACTAACGTTCGACAGCACCAAGAGCATGACGCAGCAGGCAATAGTAAGTTTGGCTTTATCGTGTTTCTGCTGTCGGAAAGTGTCATTTTCCTGAGCTTCTTTACGGGTTACATTGTCTACAAAACCACTACCCTAGACTGGTATCCGCCAGGTGTGACTGGCTTGGAAACCAGAGAGCCATTCATTAATACAATCGTGCTGGTATCCAGCAGTTTTGTCATCTACGTGGCTGAGCGTTATTTACACGATAAAAAACTGTGGGGCTTTCGCCTATTTCTGTTAATTACTATGGCAATGGGTAGCTATTTCCTCTTTGGGCAAGCAGTGGAATGGCGCAGTTTACCATTTAGCTATCAGTCGGGTTTGTTCGGTGGCACGTTCTTTTTATTAACTGGATTTCATGGCTTGCACGTTCTCACCGGAATTCTACTGCAAACATTAATGCTGGGGCGATCGTTTATCCCTGGTAACTACGACAACGGTTATTTTGGTGTTGAAGCAACGTCTTTGTTCTGGCATTTTGTCGATGTCATTTGGATCGTGTTGTACACGCTCATTTACGTTTGGCAGTAGGAGAGTCCTATGATAATTGACGACCAATACTATGACGTAATTATGGTTGGTACGGGTGCAGGCGGCGGGACGTTGGCGCGAAAGCTGGCATCAACTGGTAAAAAGATCTTGCTGCTCGATCGCGGAGAACTGATCCATCGTGAAAGTTCGGAGTTGGTCGATACAGAAGTTTTTAAGAAAGAGCAATTTCACGCGCCAGAACCCTGGTACGACAACGCAGGAGAACCGTTTTATCCGCAAACGTATTATGCCGTTGGTGGCAATACAAAAATCTGGAGTGGCGTTTTGCAGCGAATGCGCGAACGCGACTTCGAGCAAGTACAGCATCAAAGCGGGATTTCTCCGGCATGGGCGCTGAAATATCAGGACTTTGAGCCTTATTACACCGAAGCCGAGCAGTTGTATCAGGTACACGGTAAAGTTGAAGATGACCCCACCGAGCCGCCCCATAGCGAAGCCTATCCTTTTGGGGAAGTTGCCCACGAGCCGATAGTGCAAGGCATTGGTGACACGCTTGCTCAGCAGGGATTGCATCCCGTTCATTTACCGCTAGGGTTGGGCGATCGCGGTAGAACCGATGCTGAAGACACCGGAGTTAGCCCCCTCCTCAATAGCGAAAACGTGACGCTTAAAACCTCTGCTCAGGTTGTTTGCCTGCATACCAATCCATCAGGATCGGAGATCAAAGCAGTTCAAGCAAAAATTGGGGAACAGTCCTATTTGTTTTTAGGCAATATTGTAGTGCTTGCCTGTGGTGCCGTAAACTCGGCAGCATTGCTGTTGCGGTCTGCCAACGAAAAACACCCCAACGGTATTGCGAATGGCTCCGGTCAGGTGGGGCGAAATTTGATGAAACAACTGCTATCGGTTGTGGTGCAGTTAACCTCTACCGCTAATTCTGGGTCATTTTCCCGCACGCTAGGGCTAAATGATTTTTATTGGGGAGACAAGAATTTTCCGTATCCGATGGGTCACGTCCAAAACTCTGGTGGGATTTTTCAAGATGTCATTTTTGCCGAAGCACCACCAATTTTATCGGCATTGTCTAGGCTGATGCCAGATTTTGGCTTGCGGCAGTTGGCAACCCATTCCATCGGTTGGTGGCTGAAAACGGAAGACTTGCCCGATCCCAACAATCGCGTTCGCTATGTGGGAGACAAACTGCGAATTGATTACACGGCGAATAATGTAGAAGCGCACGATCGCCTGGTATATCGTTGGGTCGATGTATTAAAAAGCGTCGAGCAGTCTCAGCCCAATATATTTAACCGCACAACCCATCCTCGCAGCGATATGCCCGTACAAGTCGTTGCTCATCAGTGCGGCACTTGTCGGTTTGGAGAAGATCCGGCAACATCGGTGTTGGATCTGAACTGTCGTACCCACGAAGTGCAAAATCTCTATGTCGTAGACAGCAGTTTTTTCCCATCTCATGCCAGTGTTAGTCCTGGCTTGACTGTCATTGCAAATGCTTTGCGAGTGGGCGATCGCTTAATCGAGCAGTTGAAGTAAGGCGTTATTGAATGAAAAATAGAGAAGTATAGGCTAATCTCTTAGTAAAGTATTAGCCTAAATTGATTAACGTCGCGATGAATTTGATAAACCACTAACCTAATTTTTTTTCAACACCACCACAGGACAATGAGCATAGCGAATCACTCGTTCTGCTACCGAACCGAGAAAAAACCGACTCAAGCCAGTTTTGCCATGCGATGGAATCACAATTAAATCGGCATTAATCTCCTTAGCATAGTCGAGAATCTCCGAACTAGGGTCGCCAACAGCAACGCCAATCTGAACTCCTTCAAACTCCGAAGCTTGAAATCGTTTGTTCAAAGCCTCTTTTACGTGCTGCTGGCGCGAGCGATCGTCTAAAGTATTCCACATCGCCCCGGGTTCAGCTGGATGCAGGTGAGACAGAACGTGCAGGACGTACAAATGACTCGCATCCTTCACAAATTCTCGTGCTGGAGATAGTGCAGCAAAAGACTCTTCTGAAAAATCGATCGGAACTAAAACTCGGTCTTTCTGTAACCAACTCATGATTTTTGATTGGTAACTAGTGGTTGGTAGTTGGTAGTTGGTAGTTGGTAGTAAACGCTACGCTACACTGCGTGAAGACGGTTGACGGTTGACTGATAACTGATAACTGGTCACTTAAACACGGGCATCTTTCCAGTTTGAAGGCGCTGCATGTAATCTTGTAAATCGGCGGCAACTTTGTTCGACAGCAGAAAACAACCCAAGATATTTGGGAAAGCCATTGACAAAATCATCATATCGCTGAATTCTAGGACTGCACCGAGGTTGACGACAGCACCGACAAACACGAAGAAAACAAACAGTGCCTTGTAAACTAAAGTGGTGCGATCGCCAAACAAGTATTCCCAACTGCGTTCGCCGTAGTAACTCCAAGAAATCATCGTGGAGAAAGCAAACAGAAAGATAGCGATCGCTAGTACGACCGGAAACCAGCTAATCGCGGAAGCAAAAGCAGCATTTGTGAGTTGCGCCCCGTCTGCCTTTGTGTCGGTGTAAACACCTGTAATCACCACTACCAAGGCTGTCATGTTACAAATCACGACAGTATCGATGAAAGGTTCGAGTAATGCCACAATCCCCTCGCGGATCGGTTCTTCGGTACGGGCGGCGGAATGGGCGATCGCTGCCGAACCGACTCCTGCTTCATTCGAGAAAGAGGCACGGCGAAATCCTTGCACTAATACCCCAATAAATCCTCCGGCGATCGCTTGTGGGAAAAAGGCTTCTCGGAGAATTGTGCCAACTGCACTGGGAATCTGAGGTATGTTCGTCAAAATAATGAATAAAGAGGCGAGGATGTAGATCAAGCACATTGCTGGAACCAGTTTCTCAGCCACCGAACCAATCCGCTTGATGCCACCAATAATCACTAAAGCAACTAACACAGCCATGACTAGACCGTAGAGCCAACTCCGTCCCTGCAACAAGGGTATAACTCCCGATACCGCAGCAAAGGACTGGTTTGCCTGGAACATATTGCCACCACCGAAAGACCCACCAATGCAAAATACGGCAAATAGTGGTGCTAGCACTTTACCCAAAGGACGCAGCCCCAGTTCGCCCAAGCCACGCGATAGGTAGTACATCGCCCCGCCGGAAACGCTACCATCCGGCTTGACAATACGATACTTTTGTCCCAAAGTACACTCAACGAACTTACTGGACATCCCTAACAACCCTGCGACAGTCATCCAAAACATTGCCCCAGGACCGCCTAATTGAATGGCGATCGCTACCCCAGCAATATTTCCTAAGCCCACTGTTGCCGATAGTGCTGCTGATAGCGCTTGGAAATGAGTGACTTCTCCTGCTTCTGCTGGATTATCGTAATGTCCTTGCACGACAGAAATCGCGTGACCGAAAGCACGGAAGTTAATGAAACTCATGCGGATCGTAAAAAATACCGCACCGATAATCAACCACAGGACGATAAACGGCATCCCGCCAATGCTAAAAAACAGAATTTGGGACAGCGCTGCCACTAGATAGGAAAAGATAGCATCAATTGCCCCTAAGATTCCTGTGGGCTTACCGTCAGCAGCGTAAGCCGTGCTAGGTATGGCTAGTAACGCTAAACAAAGCCAAGGATATTTTCTCAGCCAATTTAAAAGCTTATGGTGATTCATCAGCGTTTCTTAATTGTGAGTGTTAGCAAAAAATCCTTAATTTTAAGAAAATATAACTTTAGGTCGCAATTAAACTGTTCTTAAGACACAATTTTCTAGCATTTATCAAAAATAAGCTGTAGTACATACTTCCAAAGATAGATATATTGCAATGTTTGGGAATCAGTCACTGGTAGTTGGTAACTGGTAGTCAAGCGTTAGAATTACTTAAGAACTTGACTGATAGATCGCTCTCGCAATTTACTTATAGGGGCGGGTTTCACCGCAGAATTTCCAGTCCTAGACTCGGTCTTCTCAACACCAAACCCGCCCCTACAACTCACGACTGCATAATTCACTCGTACGGGCGGGTTTCACCGCAGAATTTCCAGTCCTAGACTCGGTATTCTCAACAAACCCGCCCCTACAACTCACGACTCACTTCTGATATGCAAACAGCTTTAATTACTGGTGCTTCTGCGGGAATTGGTGCTACTTTTGCCCATGAGTTAGCTTCTCGACAAACGGATTTAGTTTTAGTAGCTCGTTCCGCTGACAAATTGCAACAGCTGGCAGCTCAGTTACAAGCACAACATCAAATTCAAGTCTACGTCCTCGTCCACGACCTAACTGTACCAGAAACAGCTACAGCTATCTACAATACGGTAACGGAAAAGGGATTAGAGATCGATCTATTAATCAATAACGCTGGTTTTGGAGATTATGGCGATTTTGCCGAACGAGATGGCGATCGCCAAGTCAAAATGGTACAGTTGAATGTCTTAGCGTTGGTAGACTTGACTCACAAATTTTTACCAGGAATGCGCCAGCGTCGCTCTGGAGGCGTTATCAATCTTGCTTCTACTGCTGCATTTCAACCGATTCCCTACTTTTCTGTTTATGCAGCTAGTAAAGCTTTTGTCCTCAGTTTTAGTGAGGCATTGTGGGCAGAAAATCGCAAGTATGGGGTACGAATTTTAGCTGTTTGTCCTGGTCCCACTGAAACGAAATTTTTCCGAGAGGCTGATTTTCCCTCCACTTTTTCAGAGACAGTATCGAAAAACTACACATCTCCTCAGCAAGTCGTCAAAGAATCACTTCAAGCTTTAGAAAAAAATCGTTCTTCGATTATCCCAGGATTTATTAACAAACTTAGTGCCAATGCATCTCGATTTTTACCGCGCCAAGCTTTAGTCAGTTTAGTTGGGAAAGTATTTAAACAAGGCTAATGGTATAGTGATTTCGATCGGACATATCATACGTTCGTAGAGGCGCGCAGCCGTGCGCCTCTACATATATCGGGTTAATTGGACGCGATATCGCTCTTTTTTCGTGACGGCGACTTCTCCAACTTCTAATCGTCCTTTGCCACGAATCGCGATTAAATCTCCAGTTTTGACTTGAGTGCTGGATTGGCTAATTTCTTTCCAATTAACGCGCACGTCTCCACCTTCAATCAAATCTACCATTTTGCTGCGAGACATCCCAAACCCAGCAGAGGCGATCGCATCTAATCGTAAAGAGGCTTCTACTGTCGTTAATTCCTTTTTTTTCGGTTCTTTAATTTTTAATTCGCTCAGCTCGATTTGCTGAATTTTGACAGGTACGGAACGCACTTGCTTTAAATTCATTGCTAAGAATTCTACTAATTCTGGCACAACAATTGCTTGCGCTCCCCGTTCTCCCAATACAATAACGTCGCCAGTTTTCTCCCGCACAATTCCTGTTCCTAGCATCGCCCCTAAAAAGTCACGATGGGTAGCAGTGTCAAATAGAAAGTTACCTGCAATATCTACCGCTGCTACTGCCACTTGTGATGAATCGAGAGGAACTTCCGCACGCGCGATCGCTAATCGTTGCCGTTCTGCTTGAGGATAACCGCCCCAAGCTATTAATTGCACATCAGTCAAACGACTAAAAATTTGCTGGCTTTCAGCTAACTCTGGGGGTGACAAAAAATCAGTGAGTACCACTTCCCAAGTTTTGATTGCTTGCTCTGCTAAATCGATAACACGAACGATAGTTTCTCGATTTTCTACGCCTTTTAATAAGTCTTCTCTCGGCAACATCTTAATTTTCTAACTTTTAATTGGCTATATATGTTCTATGTTTTTTGACACTTATTGTTATCCGCATAAAATCCAACTGCTGTTATTTCTTGTATTTTTGGTACATGTATTACCAGCATAGACGTTGCGAGAGGCTAAAACCGATCGTGTTTCGATCTCCAGCCGGTTTTCCTATGCAGATATCCTAACACTAGTCATCTGTTACCAACATTACAGTTACTCCTCACCTTCTCGAACGGCACAGTAACCCTCTTTTCCCTCAAACTATTTCATGTTATAATTTACACAAATATTTCTTCAGTAGAGAATAGATGCAAATGGCAAAAATTATAATTTGAATCTGTATTCGGAAATACTTTTTTCGCAAGATAAAGAATGTGAGAATTGGAATACTTGCAGTATAAAATACATCTTAAGTCTTTCTAAGATTAAGTAATTATGGCGTTGCTGTGCTTCAGCGATCGCCATCTTGGTGCAGCTCATCGCGTCTAATAGATGCAGACCTTGAAGCGGCGAGCATCATTTGACATGGACTGATTATCGATCTTCTGCGTACAGCACCCAGAAGAGAGTTGAGCTTGTCTTGATTTTCTGATAATTCTGCTGACTCAAAAATATGAAAAGAATACTATTTTACGATGATGGCTCTGGTTTTGGCGGTCATAGTATTTCTGCTGTGGATGCAGTTAAATACTTACTAGAAAATACCAATCTTAAGGTTGGATTCATATTTTATCAAGGAAATCAAAGGCTTTGCGATCGCTTAACTTTACTAGTACAAGAATTTAAGCATCTCGAACTGTATCCGATGAAGTTTAAAGCAGCAAGATTTAGAAACTTAGGAGCGTTGTTATCATTTCCCGTAGTTGCTAAAATTGCTCAAACTATTTCTATTATTAAACCCGATATAGTCATTGTCGTTCAAGGCACGATCGAACTCAGTTCTCTCGGATTGCTAGCAACGAAAAAAGCCAAGCTTAAAGTGATTAGCTTTATTCCGCTAACACAATCTTTATCATTAATGCAAGGCAAACTCTCTAGATTCAGAGATTTCATTAATTTGCATTTTTATAACTTACCAGATGCATTTATTACGACTAGCGCTCGGGCTAAATATAACTTAGTTCAGCATGGAGTGAAATCGAAGATTTCTGTAGTATATTACGGTCCTGACTTAAGAATATGGCAGCGACAGGAGCGAAACATATCTCGACAAAAATATGGTATAGATAACAGCGATTATGTAGTGGCTCTGATTGCTAGAATCGAATTTAAACACAAAGGACATGACTTTCTCATTACTTCAATGGCAAAATACGCCAGCAAGCTAGCAAATATCAAATTATTAATTGTAGGCGATGGCTCAGACGAAGAGAAGTTACAAAAACTCATTCAAACCTCTGGTTTAAGCGAGAGAGTCAAAATTATTCCTTGGGGAAATGACTTATCATATGTGTACTCTGCCATAGATATGCTCGTCATTCCCTCTCGATTAGAAGGATTACCATTAGTCATGTTAGAGGCAATGTACTATAGCTTACCAATAGTTGCTTCTAGTCTAGATGGAATGTTAGAAATTCTACCTCAAGAATGGCTATTTCAATCTGGTGATAGCGAAGCTGCTATTGAGACTTTATTGCGAGTAAAAAATAGCGACAATACAGAATATTTATTAAATCATAAACAACGAATTATGACAGAATTCAATCTCGATGAATTTGGCAAAAACTTCTACAAAACTCTTTGCAAAGCACACATAGAGACCAAAAATTAAGAAACTACAGCTAATATAGCGTGTCTATTTGCGTTGTAAACTACTCGCTCTTGATTGTCATTTGTCATTTGTGAAAGCACAGTTAGCATGTCACAGACAGATGGACGGGATTTTTACAATTGATTTAGACACGCTACAGTTCATAGCTACTAGCTACTGAAGACTAACAACTCGCAACTGATAACCGATCTCTTTGTAGAGACGTTACATGTAACATCTCTACACTGACAACTGATAACTGACAACTGATAACTGACAACTGACAACTGACATCAGCCAGTCGTTTCAGCATAGCCTTGGATATTTTCTGGTTCAAATCGACGTAGTACGCTCGTTGCTTGTCGAAGTATGCCGTCCGTACCTTTAACAACAATTAAATACTTACCTGCATTGAGACGGTTGCGATACGGCAAAGCATCGCCACTACCAAACACCAAACCAGCACCACCACCAGCAAATAGGCTCCCCATACCACCAGCTACAGCACCTAGTAAACCACCAATGACATGATTGCCGATTTCACCCGCCCAAGCAAAGGTATCTAGACCAGATAGCACGCTGAAAGCAACTCCAGAGGCAAAACCAAACGGTACGAGCCAGAAAGCCATCAGTTTTGCTTGCTTAGCAGCTTGCTCGTTGGGATCGATTAAGCCAAACTCATCTGCACTTTTATATCCTCTACCAAGAATAGTAATGCGATCGGTAGGTATACCTTCTTTTTCTAAGGCTACAGAAGCTGCTTCTGCTTGAATGCGATCGGGTAACACGGCGATAAGGTAGTTCATAAGAGTTGGGGACAAGGAGGACAAGGGGGAGAAGAGAGCTGAGGGAGCTGAGGGAGCTGAAAGGACAAGGGGGACAAGGAGGACAAGGGAAGTTTACAATTATCTTCTTTCCCTACTCCCTACTCCCTACTCCCTGTTAAAGGGGGACAAGGCGAATTTAGAATTATTTTCTTCCCTACTCCCTACTCCCTACTCCCTACTCCCTTTTAACTGTTAAAATATCGTACTGCGGCAGCGAATTACCGAAAGCACAACTTAACCTAACTAAAGGCAACCCTTGAGCTGAGAGTAACGCGCTACTGGAATCATCCCTGGTCTTGTGTATCGCTGCTGTCGCTCAAAGCGAGTAGACAAACAAATTACTCACACGAGCAGACAGTTCACTTATCATTAATAGTGCCTTTTTCCCACTGGATTCCTATCGTTAATCATGGCTAAAGTTCTCGTATCTGACCCAATCGACCAGGCAGGAATTGATATCCTTTCCCAAGTTGCCACTGTTGACGTAAAAATCGGTCTAACACCAGAGCAGTTTGTACAGGCGATCCCAGAGTATGATGCATTGATGATTCGTTCTGGTAGCCGCATTACTAGAGAAATTATCGAAGCTGGGCATCAACTGAAAATTATCGGTCGTGCTGGTGTGGGCGTAGATAATGTAGACGTACCTGCTGCTACCCGCCAAGGAATTGTTGTTGTCAATTCTCCTGAAGGAAATACGATCGCCGCTGCCGAACACGCGATCGCGATGATGCTGGCATTGTCGCGTTACATTCCCGATGCAAATGCGTCCGTCAAACGCGGTGAGTGGGATCGTAAAACCTTTGTGGGAGCAGAAGTCTACAAAAAAACCTTGGGCGTGGTGGGTTTAGGAAAGATTGGTTCCCACGTTGCTACGGCGGCTAAAGCGATGGGGATGAAGTTACTCGCCTACGACCCATTTATTTCTACCGAACGAGCCGAACAGTTAGGTTGCCGCTTAGTCGAGGTAGACATCCTACTACAAGAAGCCGATTACATTACGCTGCACATTCCCAAAACTCCAGAAACAACACATTTAATTAACGCCGAGGCACTAGCTAAAATGAAACCCAATGCCAGGATTATCAACTGTGCTAGGGGTGGCATTATCGATGAAGCGGCGCTAGCAGAAGCACTTAAGGCGGGTAAAATCGCAGGGGCGGCTTTGGATGTCTTCGAGGAAGAACCCCTGAAGGAATCGCCGCTAAGAGCATTAGGAAAGGAAATTATCCTCACCCCTCACCTCGGCGCTTCAACCACAGAAGCACAAGTCAACGTGGCGATCGACGTAGCAGAGCAAATCCGCGATGTCTTGCTAGGCTTACCAGCCCGTTCTGCCGTCAATATCCCTGGACTCAGCCCCGATATTTTGGAAGAACTCAGACCGTACATGCAACTTGCCGAGACTCTGGGTAATTTAGTCGGTCAGCTAGCTGGGGGACGAGTCGATTTACTCAATGTCAAACTGCAAGGGGAACTTGCTACTAATAAGAGCCAACCATTGGTTGTTGCTGCCCTGAAAGGATTACTTTCTCAAGCATTGCGAGAAAGAGTCAATTACGTCAATGCCAGCGTCGAAGCCAAAGAACGGGGCATTCGGATTATTGAAACGCGGGATGCTGCCATCCGGGATTATGCAGGTTCCTTGCACTTATCAGCTAAGGGTTCGATGGGCGAACATTCGGTGACGGGGGCGCTATTGGGCGATGGCGAAATTCGCATTACCAACATTGACGAATTCCCAATTAACATTCCCCCCAGTTCGCATATGCTATTCACGCTACACCGAGATATGCCAGGAATCATTGGTAAACTCGGTTCTTTGCTAGGTAGCTTTAACGTCAACATCGCCAGTATGCAAGTCGGACGCAAAATCGTGCGCGGTGATGCGGTGATGGTACTGAGCTTAGATGACCCCCTGCCCGATGGGATTTTGACCGAAATCACCAAGGTTGCAGGCATTCGCGATGCGTATACAGTAACTTTATAGCAATTAGCGATTAGCAACTAGTTGCTAATCGCTAATTGCTAACCGTTAAATATGGCAAATCACTGGTGGGAAATTCAAATTTTGTGCGATCTAGACCTGGAAGAGACGATCTTCTGGCGACTAGAAGATTTTGGCTGTCGTGGGATGGCAAGCGAACGACAGAAGAATGATGGTAATGTTTGTTTGGTAAAAGCATATTTGCCGCAAGAACAAGTAAAGTTACTCGACTTAGCTGCCCTTTCGCTGTGGCTGCGACAGGATGCCTTGCTGGTAGGGTTAGAACCGCCTAAGATGCAGTGGCATTTAATTGATGAAGAAGACTGGGCAAGTAGCTGGAAACAGTACTGGCAACCGCAGGAAGTGGGCGATCGCATTTTAATCTACCCTGCTTGGCTACCAGTGCCAGAAAAATCAGAGCGACTTTTGCTAAGGCTAGATCCTGGAACTGCTTTTGGTACGGGCAACCATGCCACAACGCAGTTATGTTTAGAAGCCTTAGAAATGCGCTTGGACGATCTTCCCAATTCCAATCGAGAAGATATAGTTATTGCAGATATTGGCTGTGGCTCAGGTATCCTCTCAATTGCAGCAATTTTGCTTGGGGCTAGCCAAGTCTATGCTGTAGATACCGATATTATGGCAGTCAACGCTACCCACAGCAATCGACAACTGAATCAAATTTCTGCCGATCGCATAATTGTAGGACAGGGTAGCGTGTTGACGCTACCTCAAATGACTCAAGTATCTTTCGATGGCATTGCGTGCAATATTCTAGCAGATGTCATTATTCAATTAATTCCCCAAATTACTTCTGTTTCTAAACCCTCAACTTGGGGCATTCTCAGCGGCATTTTAATCGACCAAGCCCAATCGGTAGCCGATACTTTAGAACATTACGGTTGGACTGTAGCCACTCTTTGGCGGCGTAAAGAATGGTGTTGTTTTAATGTGAGACGGTCATAGCTGTAGAGTTGCGTTTGAGTTTTCCATCTTCCATATGAACGATGCGGTCGGCAACGTCTAAAATTCGATTGTCGTGCGTCACTAGCAAAATCGTACAGCCCTGCTCCTGTGCCAAAGATTGCATCAGATTGACTACGTCTCGACCGGATTTGCTATCCAAAGCCGCCGTTGGTTCATCTGCTAACACTAGTTTGGGATGGCTGACGAGAGCGCGGGCGATCGCTACCCTTTGTTTCTGTCCCCCAGATAGACCGTCGGGATAGTAATCGATGCGATCGCCTAATCCAACTTGTTCCAACATCGCGATCGATCGCGCTTTCATTTGGGCGGCAGACAACTCTCGATGCAGTTCCAACCCCATTTTGACATTTTGCAGTGCGGTCAAACTTCCATGCAAATTGTGTGCCTGAAAAATGTATCCATAGTGCTTTCGGGCTTGGGTAAGTTGTTGAGCTGTCGCACCGCATAATTCTTGTCCTAAGACTCGCAAGCTGCCTGATTGGGCAGATCGCAATCCTCCAACTAATGTGAGCAATGTTGTTTTTCCAGAACCGGAAGGACCTGTCATAATGACAATTTCGCCCGTGTCGATTTCGAGATTGATATCGAACAAGACTTGTTTGCGAAGTTGACCTTGACCAAAATAGTAATCGAGATTTTGCACCGAAATAGCGATTGCCATACTGTCTTCCTAAATTCCTAAAACATATCTGCTGGATCGGCGGACTGAAGCTTACGAGTTGAAATCGCACCCGAAAGCCCACACATTACAATCGTTAGCCCCAAGACTAGTACCGCCCTTGAAAAAGTCATATAAATCGGTAAAGCTGTAGCTTGGGCAGCCAATGCATATAGTCCAAACGGCAAAATGACACCTGGAATAAATCCTAGTAATGACAAAATAATTGCTTCTTCAAACACGATGCCCAACAAATAGGAATTACCATACCCCGTTGCTTTGAAGGTGGCATACTCCTTGAGGTGCGTGTTTACGTCAGTCGATAGCACTTGATATACGATGACAACGCCAACTACAAATGCCATTGCGGTTCCTAACCCAAACACAAATCCAATTGGGCTGGCGGTTCTCCAGTAGTTTTCCTCAAACTGCACGTACTCCTGAGCCGTCATGACGCGCACATCCTCGGGTAAATGAGATTCTAAGGCAGTGGCAACTTGCTGGGGATCGTAGCCTGGTTTCAACCGAATCAGTCCGAGGCTAATACTGGCAACATCGCGGCGGGGAAACAGTCGCAGAAAGGTTTGATCGCTCGCTATTACAGTCGCATCTGCACCAAACGAAGCACCAATAGTAAATAGTCCGGCGATCGCGATCGTGCGTCGTTCGACTTCGGTTGTAACCAGCTTGCCTTGTTCCACTTGGGCGATCGCTTGGGCATATTTGCCTCTCGCACCGCGATCGAACAGAACAGTATCTGGTAGCTTGATTTTGTCTAATTGCCGATTGACTTCCGGTAAAGCGAAAGCAGGGCGATCGGGTTTGAATCCCAACACCTGTACGGTTGCGGTGAGGCGAGTTTGGGGATTCCTCCAGTTAATCGTATTCACGTACAGCGCGTCTGCTGTCTGGACTCCTGGAACATCCATTGCTTGAAATAGCCGCCGTCGTGAAAAGGTAGAGAGATTTTGCAGGTTAAGTGCTTTCGGGCTGACTAGAATAATATCGGCTAAGATGGCGCGATTGATGCGAGTATTACTGTCATAAAGTGCTGCTTGAAAGCCAAGCTGCATGAACATTAACACATCTGCAAACGCAATTCCTGCTAGTGCAACCAGCAAGCGTCCTTTTTCGTGACTCAGTTGCAGCCATCCGAGAGGGGTACGGCGTTGAAGTTGTTGGAGTGGCTGAAGCTTTTGCAAAAATCCAATCATTGCTCGATTACCACATTGACTTGTAGATTCGTAAACTTAGAAGCTTTTTGGCTAGAGGCTGTATTCAAGCCGACATGCACCTCAACCACTCTGTCATCAATATTGGCACTGGGGTCGGTGTTGACAACTGTTTGTCGGCGTACTTGAGAACCCACTCGCTCGACCGTTCCCACTAATTCACCTGGAATCGAATCGCTGGTCACTCGAACGCGCTGTCCGACACGCACTTTTCTGACATCGCTTTGATAAACTTCGGCGATCGCTTGCATCTGCCTTGTTTGTCCAATTTCCACAATGCCATCACTCGAAATGACTTCGCCGGATCGCGTGTGGATGTATAGCACTTCGCCGTCTATGGGCGATCGCACCGAAGCTTGGTCTAAACTTGCTTGCTCTCGATCGCGAGCTGCGATCGCGCGATTCACTTCTGCTTGTGCCGATCGCACATCGACCGGACGTACTTCTGCAATTTGAGCTAGCGTTGCTCTTGCCTTATTCAGTTCTCGCGAACTCGTGGAGTAAGTGCGATCGAGGGTAGCTTGGGCTTCTTGTAAAGATTTTTTAGCCGTGTCGAGGGTTAATTGCTTGGTGTCGCGTTCGGAGGCTGAGATTGCTCCTTCCCGATACAACGATTGATAGCGGTTAAACTCGGTCTGAGCATTTTGTAGTTCCGATCGCAATCGAGCCACTGTTGCAGCTTGAACTTGAATATCGCCCTGACGTTCTGCCTCTAATCGAGTAATTTCAGCTCGTTGAGCTTCAATCTCACCTTGCTTGGCTCCGGCTTGGGTGACAGCCAGTTGTGCTTGAGCCACGCTTACCTGTTCTTGCGCTTCAGCTAGGGCTGCTTTGAGTCGCTCGTGCGAGTCCAGAACTGCAATGACTTGACCCGCTTTGACGCGATCGCCTTCTTGCACTAGCAATCGGTCGATCCGATTTTCCTGGCTGGAGGTTGGAGCCGAGAGCTTAATGACTTCGCCGCGTGGCTCCAGTCGTCCAAGTGCTGTCACCGTCTCGATTTTAGGAGCTGTTACAGGCGTAGGAGTCTCGCGCTTAACAGATGTCATTTGCATCCATCCATACGTCGCTGCACCACCAATGCCTAACAGTATGATTCCAGCGATCGGTACTCCTCGTTGGGCGATCGATTTGACGAACTGATTTGAGTTCTGAACCTTATCCTGCATAAGTGACGGACTCCTGAAAGTGCCAAAAATTGAGACATTACATGAAAAATTCTAATCGCCTCATAACCCGATGAGTCGTGGCATTTTGCATCGTTTGCTGCCTCCTCTGCCAATAGAGTAGACTAAACCGGCTAGTTCACTTTCTGTCACTAAACTAATCAGTTCAGCTTAAAATGTCAAGAGAAGATCGATATCAAGCCTTAAGGACGACTCGGCATGAGACAGGGAAAATCTGGATGTAGTGACAGACAGCTCTCTCCAGAGAAAACTGAAGCCATTTTAGAAGGTGGCATGAAAGAGTTTTTGGCTCGCGGTTATGCTGCAACTAGTATGGATCGAGTTGCGATCGCCGCCAAAGTTTCAAAAGCCACGGTTTACAGTCATTTTCAAGACAAGGAAAGCTTGTTTATCGCGCTAATTCAACGTCTGGTCGAGCAAAAATTTCAATCCATCTTTGGCGCAGCGGACGAGCAGATTTTGCAAATGACCCCCCAGGTTGTTCTAAGAAATTTTGCCAATAGAGCATTAGATGGTGGGATAAATGAGCCACAGTTCCTCAACTTTATGCGGCTGATTCTGGGAGAGTCGGGACGATTTCCGCAGTTAGCCCGTGCCTTCGTTCGCAATATCGAGCAAACTGCGTTTAGAAGCCTCTGTCACTATTTTGCAAATTGTCCGCATCTCAAGCTAGCAGACCCAGAAGCAACAGCGCGAATTTTTATCGGGGCGATCGTACATTATATGATCGTGCAGGAAATGTTGCATGGTAGAGATATTTTGCCAATGGAGCGCGATCGCCTAATTGACACATTGATTAATTTAATTATCACCGAGCGAGCCGAATACCCTTAAAGTAGTCTTTTATTTCTCGAACTGAGAGATTTTTAATTCAGATTTAAGACGCTTGTATATACTAAGTTCCGCCATTTTAGCCTTTGACTTTTAACTTTTGCCTTGCATATCAGTTTTTATGTATCAAAAATCTCTTATTCCCAAAAAAGTTGAATTTGTGGGGGCGATCCCTGCCCTATTTATTATTTATTTTCTCTCAGGGTTTACAGCGCTGCTTTATCAGGTGGTATGGCAGCGAATGCTGGGGTTGTTTTCTGGATCTGACGTGCGATCGGTAACGATTGTAGTTGCCTCTTATTTGTTAGGACTGGGTGTAGGTGGCTGGCTGGGTGGCTGGATTAGCGATCGCCTCAGTAATCGTCAGGCAGTACAAATCTATGGTTGCTGCAATTTTGGCATTGCTATTTTTGCTGTTTGCAGCCGCTTTTTATTTTACGACTTGCTGTTTTTGCAAGGAAAATCTTTGGCACAATCTCCAGCAATGATGTTGGCGATCGTGTTTGTCAGTTTATTAATTCCTACTACTTTAATGGGCGTGTCTCTGCCTCTAGTAACGAAAGCAACTAGCCGTCATGCAGAGGGCGCAGCAGTTCGGATTGGTCTGCTCTACGGTTTAAATACACTCGGTTCGGGGCTGGGAACGCTCGTTTCTGGTTGGTATATTATCGGGACTTTTGGATACGAAAAAACAGTTTATTTCGGTGCAATTCTAAGTGCTGTGGTGGGAATTGTTGCCTGGTCTATTTCTCGTCAATTTCAGCCAAATCGTCCTGTATTAGTTGCATCAAATACGGCAAATGGATCGCTGCGATCGCGTTCTCTATGGCAGTGGTGCTTTTTGGTTTTTCTTTCCGGTTTTGCCGCAATTTCTTTAGAGATTATTTGGTTTCGAGTTTTAGATACAGTACTGCAATCGATCGCCTATACTTACGCCCATCTCCTAGCATTTATTCTCGTTGGTAATGCCTTAGGTAGCATCGCAGGAGCAGCAACAATTCGATTTATTCGTCAACCTCGAAAAGTCTTTTTTGCGATTCAAGCTGGTATAGCTGCCTATGCGCTAATTTCTATTTGGCTGATTAGCATTTACTACCAATCTCATCCGACAGATTTACGCACGGATATTGGCTACATTGACTTAAATAACATTACTTCTATTGTCATTTTCAGATATGTAGTTATACCCTCGGTCATGCTCGTATTGCCTAATTTCTGGCTTGGTTTTTATTTTCCGTTAGTACAGAAAGCCGTACAAACAGAAGATAGCCAAATTGGACAGCGAGTCGGTTTCATTCAAGTTGCAAATATCTTGGGTAATACTACAGGTAGCCTGCTGACGGGATTAGTGCTGTTGGATAAGTTCGGTACGGCAGGTTCCTTGCGATTCATTGCATGGTTAGGACTGGGATTTGCCCTGCTATGTTTCAATCTCAGGAAAGACAAGCTGACGAGTACGCTGGCGATCGCCCTGGCTGTCATAATTGCTGTATTTCCCAATAATACCCGTCTTTGGGCTGCTCTACATGGCATTCCACCCGCACAATATTTCCTAGCTGCCGAAGATTCGACAGGTGTAGCCGCCGTGACTGAGGTAAACGGACAAGGGACTTTACTCGCTAGCGGACAAGCACAAGCCAGTTTCCCTTACATGCAAGTCCACGCACTGCTAGGTAGTTTACCCGCACTGATTCATCCCCACCCCGCCCAAGTCATAATTATTGGTCTGGGTTCGGGGGGGACAGCTCATACAGCAGGAGTCAACCCTGCAACTCGGCAGATCAAAGTGGTAGAGTTACTGGGAGCTGAGTTGACAATTTTGCGTCAATATGCTCAAACTCCTAACGGTCAACCGCTCAAATATCTATTTGAAGACCCGCGTTATCAATTTATTGTCGGTGACGGACGGCAAGAGCTGGAACTATCCCAACACCAATTTGACATCATTGAAGCCGATGCGATCTATCCCTGGCGATCGCGAGCTGGTATGCTCTACTCGCAAGAATTTTTTCAAGCCGTGCGATCGCACCTCGCCCCTGGTGGTATGTTTGTGGAGTGGAACGTAGGCTTAGGCACAGCACAGACATTCCGCAGCGTATTCCCTTACGTGATGCAGTTAAGCATGAGCGGCGATTTACACGTTTTAATTGGTAGCGATCGCCCCCTTGACTTCAATCGACAACAGCTATTAACTAAACTAGAGGATACGGCTGTATTGAATTTTTTAGCAAAAGCAAGCGTTAATGTTGCAGCAATTCGTCAAGATGTCAAGGCTGCTCAGGTAAATTTCTACTCCCACGCCAAAGACGGTCAACCTCAACCCATAAATACAGATTTATTCCCGCGATCGGAATATTATTTGAATCAGGGTAAGTTGTAAGTCGTAAGTCGTAATTAAATAGACTCCCTGCTTCCCGATGACTGATAACAGACGTTACATGTAACGTCTCTACATTGATAACTGACAACTGATAACTGTCAACTATTTTCTGGCGTTTTACTGTCGATATATTCGCGCCAGCGCTTAATTTTGCCTGCGACAAAATCGGCAATAATGGCATCGTCTGCTCGGTTGCGACGACCTGAAGCTTTTTCTGTATCTTCCCAATACCACTCTACGGCAGCGCGATCGCCTTCAATAATTATTTGACGAATGTCAATTTTGACGTTGGATGCATAAGTCGTAAAGTCTGCGGCTGCTTTGCGAATGGCATCTTTACCTACCCATTTTTGTCCTGGGACAATCAACTCGCCATCAGGAGTAAACAAAGCAGCGAAAGCATCTGCATCTCCATTGACCCAACTATCTCTCGCTTGACGCACAATTATGCGGATCTGTTCTGGAGGGGTTGCTTTTCCCCCTGCTGGGCTGGAATGACTGACATTCATCTGTGTGGGTATATGTGTGGGTATGCCTGCAAATACTTCGATGCTAATTAAAACAATAGCAATTCCAACCAGAATCGCGAATGCCACCCCGTACAATCTTGCTTTAGCATGACGTAAATCGAGCTTCATTTTTTTTCTACTGTCCGATCGCTGCATTCAGTGGATGCAAATAAGCTTAAACTACGCACCGACAGTTTCATTACATTCCATTGCAACGCACTTGTTAGCCTGCATCAACTGTGCGGCGGAGCGATCGATGCCCATACCATAACGCCATTCTCCATTGAGATATAGCCAGGTTGGGATCTGACGCACGAGATCGCGATCGCCCTCAAAACAAATTGTCCCTTGCTTCAGGGCAAGATTCAGGTGAGTATAGCCCATCCAGACATGGGTGAAAGCACTCAGATCGGCTGATATTAAGACATCCACTTCAAAGCCTGGATCTTTTTGACACATATCCACCTCTCCATCCTCGAATATCATCCACCAACTGCGATGAGTTTTGCGCCCTTTGGTTAACCCACGAAAGTCAAACTGGAGCACTATTTTTTGAGAGGGTATCGCCTCAAGATTGATTCGTCGTCTCATACCCCATATCAATAGGGCATCATCCAAGTCTTCTGGGGCAATTTGTTCGCTCCCCCATTGTTGCGCCCAAACCCCCATTGCCTCAATGATGGGTCGCAGGGCTTCTCCGGCAGGTGTGAGAACGTACTCATATCCTTGACCAGTCTCTTTTTCATGGCTAACGACAATCCCCAATTTCTCAAGTTCTTTGAGTCGTTGAACTAGGAGCGCACGCGACATCAATGGCACGCCGCGACTGATGTCGTTGAAGTAGCGATTGCCATACAGCATCTCTCGCAGTACCAGTAGGTTCCAGCGATCGCCAATTACTTCAGCTGCCTTTGCTACCGGACAGAATTGCCCATATCCCTTTCTCATAGCACATCTAGGAAGATCCCACATTAGGTTCAGATATTGAACTTGTAACACTTGATACAGCAAATCAGAATAAAAGTATCACAAGACTTAAAGGAGACTGACCAATGTTAGAACAACAGACCGCACCGATCGTCCAACAAGAGGGGATAGATTGGCTATCCTTGGCGGAATCATTGGGAAACCAATTTGCTGCCAGAGAAGTCGAAGCCGATGAGAGCGACTTGTTTGTCGCGGATAACATTGCCAGGTTGAAAGCGTCTGGATTGGTGGCAGCAGGTGTCCCGACCGAACTAGGTGGTGGCGGAGCCAGCTATACCGATCTTTGCGCTGTGCTACGGATTTTAGGACGCTATTCCAGTTCAACGGCGCTGGCTTTTTCAATGCATACCCATCAGGTGATGGTACCAACCTGGCGATGGCATCATCAAAATGCTCCAGTCGATGGATTGCTGAAACGGGTGGCGACCGAGCAACTCGTGCTTCTCAGCAGTGGTGGCTCGGATTGGTTACAGAGTAATGGCACGGCGATAAAAGTAGAGGGTGGATTTCTGATTACGGCTCGCAAAATCTTTGCTAGTGGTGCGCCTGCTGCGAATTTATTGATGACCAGTGCCGTTTATGAAGATCCAGAAATAGGTTCTACAGTATTACATTTCGCGGTTCCCATGAATTCCCAAGGCGTTTCAATTGAACCTACCTGGCAAGCGATGGGAATGCGGGGAACGGGTTCCCATGACGTTGTGTTATCTAATGTTTTTGTACCAGATGCGGCAATTGTTTTACGACGAGCACAAGGGAAGTGGCATTTTATCTTTCACCTGATCTCGATGGTGGCGATTCCGTTGATTTATTCTGTTTATGTTGGGGTTGCAGAAGCAGTCCGCGATCGCGCAATTCAACTGGCAATGAAACGCCACACTGACGAACACCTCTGCTACATGGTGGGAGGTTTAGACAATGAATTGACAGCTACAAAGTTAGCACTTGAGCACATGATTTCTACTGCCGTGGTGAGTCAACCTGGCTTTGAGACCACAAATCAAATTATGACAGGACGGACACTGGTTGCCAAAGCGGTACTCAACGTCGCTGATTTGGCGATGGAAATTGCGGGGGGAAGCGCGTTCTATCGCAAGCTGGGTCTGGAAAAATTATTCCGTGACATCCAGGGAGTCCGCTATCATCCTTTGCGGGAGGAAGCGCAGCGCAAGTTGTCGGGTCAACTGGCATTTGGGTGGGATACGTCTTGTTTATAGAGAAATCTTTCTCGTCCAGAGCGATCGCCCAGTCTTGATTTCAGCAAAGATAAGAGCGATCGTTCTCTCACTACCAGCTTTTTCAGCTACTCATAACTAACAAGCTACGGACTAACATCAATTTAATCGGGAAGCCTCCATTGTGCGAGCGCCACGGCATTACCCGTACCACAGTATCGCCCATACAGCAGAGAACAACATTAGGGTAAAAATGTCAACCTGGTAAGTAGATACAGAGAATTAATTTTTGTTTTGTATCTAAGTCAACAATCTCCCGCAAAATGGTAGAGGTAGCTAGTTGAAAAAACACCCCCAGCAGACATCCCCAGAAAACACTCTAAGTTAGGAGTAGATGAGAAATGCTTGCATACATCCTTGCGTTAGCTGTTGCTATTGGTAGTCTTGGCATCTACTTAGCCGCCTTTTTCTTCCCAGAAATCGGTCGCAAAAACGATATCTATTGGAGCGGCGTAGGGTTGTTCTATGCTTTAGTCTTATGGGTATGTGCCAAGCAAATTACAGGAGGACTCCTATTAGGTCAAGTTGCTGGAGTCGTATTACTGGGTTGGTATGCGTTCCAAACTCTACAGTTACGCCGCCAATTAACCCCTCAACAGCAACAAACAGCAGTCCCTAGCGCAGCACAGGTAAAAAGCAGCGTTCAAGAGCAAGTCACCAAAATCTCACCCCTACAAAAGCTGTCACAGTTTGGCAAGAAAGCAACGAGTAAAGCTACCGCAGCTAAAGAACAGCTAAAACCCAAGAGTGATATTAAGGAAGTTCCGACACCGCTAGTGGAATCTACTCCTACTGTCGAAATTGTCGATAATCGAACCCCTACAGCCGTAGAAACAACGGAGTCAGCGTCTACCTTTGAAGAAAAAATCGCCTCAGAAGTGGAAGTAATTCCTCCAACCGAAAACGCTTTAGAAGTAGAAGTGTCTCCTCCAACCGAAAACGCTATTGTCGATCGCCAAGCTCAACCAAACCCAGAAATTGTAGCGGCTACCCCAGTCGAAACCACCCAACTAGAAGAATCGACTACCACTGAAACTGAAACTGAATCATCTTCAGAGGATGAGATCTCTCAATTACACCGTCCCGATCCCCCCAGTCCCGAATTAGTAGAAGCTGCAATTGAAGATGCAGAAGAAAAGCATCAACCAGCTTCACCACCAGAAACCGACGAGAAGTCGTAAAACGAAAAAAATGAAGTTATATTGATGGCTGGATCTACAAATACAATGCGATCGCCTGCATTAAACTGTAATGGGACTTATCCTTCCGTAGAAATACTTCTAAAATAGTTGAATAACCTTGCCTCTATTTTAGAAATCAAAGCTGTGACAGAACCAGGAAGTTACGAAACTAATACCGGCGAGGCAACCTTGCCGCCCGTTTCTTACAAAGATACCGTAAACTTGCCCAAGACAAAATTTGACATGCGGGCAAACGCCACCAAGCGCGAGCCGGAGATCCAAAAGTTTTGGGCAGATCGTCAAATTTACGATCGCCTGTCACAGCAAAATTCTGGCGAGATTTTCACTTTACACGACGGACCGCCCTACGCCAACGGCTCGTTACACATCGGTCACGCCCTGAATAAAATCCTCAAAGACATCATCAACCGCTATCAACTCCAACAAGGGCGTAAAGTTCGCTGCATTCATGGTTGGGACTGTCACGGATTGCCCATCGAACTCAAAGTCATCCAAAGCATGAAGCCGCAGGAACGCGCCTCGCTTACACCTTTGGAACTGCGCCACAAAGCACGGGACTTTGCCCTCAAAGCCATGCAAGAACAATGCGCTAGCCTCAAACGCTGGGGTGTAGTCGGCGATTGGGAAAACTCCTATTTGACTCTCAAACCAAAATACGAAGCTGCCCAAATCGGCGTATTCGGGCAAATGGTCTTGAAAGGCTACATCTATCGCGGCTTCAAACCCGTTTACTGGAGTCCCAGCTCGAAAACCGCCCTAGCCGAAGCAGAATTAGAGTATCCCGAAGGACACACTTCTCGCAGTCTCTATGCGGCTTTCCCGATAACTCACATCGAGCCATCAGCTTTCCCCAAACTCAAATCCTTCCTCCCCCATCTCTGGGTAGCCATCTGGACGACAACCCCGTGGACAATTCCAGCCAACTTAGCAGTTGCAGTCAATCCCGACTTGACCTATGCAGTTGTAGAAGTCGGGAGTCGGGAGTCGGGAGTCGGAAGTCGGGAGTCGGGAGTCGAAAACCAACCGTCAACTGTCTTCACGCAGTGTAGCGCCAGCGTTTACCGTCAACCGTCAACCAAATATCTCATCGTTGCGGCGGATTTAGTTGAAAGACTATCTACTACACTTGGCGCTCCACTAACTATCAAAGCGACATTCAAAGGCTACGAACTGGAACACTGCAAGTATCGCCATCCATTGTGCGATCGCGAAAGTCCGATTGTCATTGGCGGCGACTACGTGACGACAGAATCCGGTACGGGACTCGTCCACACTGCACCAGGACACGGACAAGAAGACTATCAAGTGGGGATGCGCTATAATCTGCCGATCCTCTCCCCCGTCGATGCTGATGGTAACTTTACCGCAGAAGCCGGACACTTTGCCGGACTAAATGTATTGGGAGAAGGTAACGCCGCAGTCGTTCAAGCTTTAGAACAAGCTGGTTCGTTGCTGAAGGAAGAACCGTACGTCCACAAGTATCCCTACGATTGGCGGACGAAAAAACCCGTAATTTTGCGGGCAACCGAGCAATGGTTTGCGTCGGTAGAAGGATTCCGAGACGCAGCCCTGCAAGAAATTGCCCATGTCCGATGGATTCCCGCTCAAGGAGAAAACCGCATCACGGCAATGGTAACCGAGCGTTCTGACTGGTGTATCTCCCGCCAGCGCAGTTGGGGCGTACCAATTCCGGTATTCTACGACGAAGAAACTGGGGAACCGCTACTGAATGAAGAAACGATCGCTCGCGTCCAAAATATCTTTGCTGAAAAAGGCTCGGATGCTTGGTGGGAAATGTCGGTAGAAGAGTTGCTCCCAGAAAAGTATCGCGATAACGGGCGAAAATACCGTAAAGGTATGGATACGATGGATGTTTGGTTTGATTCTGGTTCCTCTTGGGCGGCTGTCCTTCAACAGCGGCAAGAATTAGCTTATCCAGCCGATCTTTACCTGGAAGGATCGGATCAGCATCGCGGTTGGTTCCAGTCTAGTTTACTCACGAGCGTTGCGACTAACGGTCACGCACCTTATAAAACTGTTTTGACTCACGGCTACACCGTAGACGAACAGGGGCGGAAGATGAGTAAGTCTTTGGGGAATGGAGTCGATCCAACGGTAGTCATTGACGGGGGTAAGAATCAAAAAGAGGAACCACCCTACGGCGCAGATGTGTTGCGGTTGTGGGTATCGTCGGTAGATTATTCCGCCGACGTGCCTATCAGTAAAAATATCTTAAAGCAGCTAGCAGATGCGAGAAATAAAATTCGTAACACGGCTCGTTTCTTACTAGGAAATCTGCACGATTTCGATCCCAGTCGGGATGCAGTACCGTACGAGCAGTTACCAGAGCTGGATCGTTACATGCTGCACCGGATGACGGAAGTATTTACTGAGGTAACTCAGGCTTTTGATAAATACCAATTCTTCCGTTTTTTCCAAACCGTGCAGAATTTCTGTGTCGTCGATTTATCCAGTTTCTATTTGGATATTGCCAAGGATCGCCTGTATATCAGTGCCGCTAATTCGTTCCGCCGTCGCAGCTGTCAAACAGTGTTGCAGATTGCTCTAGAAAACTTAGCCAAAGCAATCGCCCCTGTCTTGTGTCATATGGCAGAGGATATCTGGCAATATCTTCCCTACCCCACGTCGCATGAATCTGTCTTTGAATCTGGCTGGGTGAAGTTAGAGGACAAATGGCAAAATCCAGAGTTGGCAGAATCTTGGGTTCAGTTGCGTCAACTCCGCACTGAAGTGAATAAGGTATTAGAACAAGCACGTACCGAAAAGGCGATCGGTTCTTCTCTCGAAGCAAAGGTGTTGTTATATGTTGCCGATACTAATTTGCAACAACGACTGCAATCTTTAAATCCCAGTACGGACGTACAGCCATCCACTCATTCCAACGGTGTTGATGAGTTACGCTATTTATTCATCACTTCTGGGGTAGAATTGCTCGATACTCCTGCAACCCTAACAGAATTGAAATATAATTTTCAATCTGATGCTTTGGGAATTGGAGTCGCTAAGGCTGACGGAAAAAAATGCGATCGCTGTTGGAATTATTCCGTGCATGTAGGTGCATCTCAAGCACATCCGCTCTTGTGCGAACGATGTATTCCCGCTCTCGCAGGAGAATTTTAATTTTCGATTGTTAGCTATCGTTAGTTATTTGCTTAGTTATTTGCAAACTACCAGTGACTAGCGATCGCTACACAATCAAATCCTATCAACCTTGAGATTTTGATAAGTAACATAGCAGTATTTGCTTTAAAGCTAGCAAGGTAAATACTGGAATAGTTTGACCATATCGACGTGATAATCTCAGTGGTTCTTGCAGCAACCGATACAACCACTCACCACCACCAAAACGCAACCAATGGGGCGCTCTTTTTTGCTCTCCTGCATAGACAGGAAATGCTCCCCCCAAACCGATCGTTACTGCTCGGATTTTATCTTGATGATGCTGCATCCAATATTCCTGTTTCGGACAGCCTAAAGCTACCAAAACGATCCCGGCTCCACTGTGATGAATTCTTTCAATCAAGGCTTCATCTTCTGCGCGCGTGAGTGGACGAAACGGCAAAGGCTCCATCCCAGCAATTTTTAAGTCTGGAAAGTCTCGCGTCAAGCGCTCTCTCATTTTCTCTAAAATTGGTGATTCAGAACCTAAGAAAAATATGCTCACATCCTTCAAAGGAGCGAGTTTACATAAAGATAAAAGAATATCTATTCCTGCAACGCGATTTTGGGTACGCGCTCCCAACAACCTCAACATCCAGACTAAAGGCATTCCATCAGGAGTCACAAGGTCTGCATTCTTCAAAACTGTGGCAAACTCTGGATGCCAGTAAGCTTCTACTAGCATATGAGTGTTAGCCACGCAAACGAATTTACTAACTTTACTCGTTGCCCACTCTAAGATTAAGTTAATTTGGGATTCAAACGGTAAAGCACTAACAGGTGAATCGATCACGTCAAGCTTTTTATAAACTTTTAATACTCTAAATTCTAAATCTAGAGTCTCAAAGGATTGATTTTGAATTTGATGTTGTTCGCTAAATAAATCTCTATTATTTAGCGTGAATTGTCGTGTATTTTTCATTCTTTCTCTATTGCCAGCAATGTGGAACCTCAGTTAACAATCCTGGCTGTGCGTAATGTATAAAGCCATCTCCGCACGCACAAAAAATAGTCGAAATCGGCTGTTAATCTCTGACATAGTTGGCAGAAGCAGGTTGAATGCCTCTGGCAAACTGATAGTAGCTTACCGATTCATTTAAAACTTGCTCGATCTATTACTTAGCCGAAACCTTAGCAGCAATGCTTTAATTTAAATACTCAAAGTCTTTTACAACTTATACTTATTAAAGTATCACTAAAACTCTCTATTTTTACTCATTCATAGCTTAATTTAAGCGTGTCTTAAGAAAATTAAATTAGATGCAAGCTTGCCATTTATTATGATTATTTTGCAAGCGTAACTTATGGCGCTTACAAAGAAAAGATTGGTGAGTCCAATCTAGATACAATTATTTAAGATTCAGGTGCGATCGAGCGCGAACAAGCGAACGCCATACTGACGCTTTGATAGAAAACTTAGTTTATTCGGCTGTCTTTGAATACCGCTAGCAACTGCACCTAAAACTGGTGTGGCAGAGAAGTTTAACTGCTCTAATGCCTTCGCTAGAGCAGAACAGTTTGTTTTGCCCATGTTTACAGTCAAAATACTAGCATCCACATGCCTAGCTAAAAGATTTGCATCAGCAAAGCCAATTAAGTGAGATGTATCGTATATCACTAAATCGAAAGCTTGTTCTAGTTGCTCTGCCAAGCTTTGCATTTGCGGTGATGACAGCAGGATCGATGGATTGGGGGGGATTGAACCAGCAGTTAAGATAAACAAATTATCCTTAGATATTTCTCTGCCCTGTGCGGTAGCCTCTTGAAAAGCTTCGCGATCCTCAGCTTCCTCAGAGTCATTACGCACCTGTTGGATCGCATACTGAAAGTTTAAACCTTCGGCGATCGCATTGCTCAGTCCTTGCGAGTTGGATAAGTTTAACATTTTATGAATGGCAGGAGTACGCAAATTTGCGTCTACCAATAAAACTCTTTTACCCATTGCTGCTGCTGTCTGGGCTAAATACAATGCAATTGTCGATTTACCATCTTCGGGAGCGGCTGAGACGATTGCTAGAGAACGAATCGTCCCATTAATATCGAGAAAAGAAACGTTCGTGTAAAGAGATCGGAAAGCCTCCCAGAACTCAGATAACTCAGTTTTTTGCCCCAGATTGCCATTTCGCTCGAACTTTACGCTAGGAATTTCACCTAAAATTAATAATTTAGTTTTATCTTTAATTTCTTCTGAGTTATAAAAAACGTTATTGAGTTTATCTACAAGCAGAGCAACTCCAAAACTGACTAATAAACCTAAAGCTGTGCCTAGAACTAAATTACGCTGAACGGTAGGTGCGGTATTTTGAGGTTCGTTAGGAGGAGTGAGTATTTGCCAAGGCACTTGTTTTTGAGCGGCATCAATTCGTAGTGCTTCGCGCTTGGTTAAAAAGTGGTTTAAGTTATCGGAAGCAATTCTTAACTGCCGCTCTAAGTCATCTTTCTGGCGAATAATTATTGGAAATTGTTTAGCTTGTTGTCTTAATAAGTTCTCGGACTTGCTGAGCGTGTAGTCTTGCGCTTTTAAAGACTGAATTTGTTTAGCAGCATTAGTCAATTTCTGAATTTCTCTTAAACGAGCCGAACCGGGAGAGGCTGTATCTATTAAGTCTGCCGTTCCATTTGGCAATCGATCTCCCACGATGCGCCGTTCCTCTTTTCTAACAGCTTGCAGCAACTGCTGCTGTTGAGCTAACAGAGATTGAAATTCAGGACTATCTTCTTTGTAGCGTGACGATTTCGCCGCAATTTTAGTTTCTACATCTTGGAGTAAGTTGAACAGCTTCAGATAGTGAGACGATTCGCTCAGTTCGGTAATTGCTGCCGCTGTATCCGGTTGCAATCGCAGTTTCTCGTACAGATTATTGTAAAAAGTTGTGCTGCTAGATAACTGAGTCTGGATCTCCAGTCGCTTCTGTTCAATTCGATCGAGCTGATAAGAGAGCTGTTGACCTTGAGTGTCGGAATTAACAATACCATGTCGTTGCCGAAAACCCTGAAGGCGCTGTTGTAAAATTTCCACTTGCCTCTGCAACTGTGGCAGTTGAGATTCGACAAACTGAATTCCTAAATTAACGTCTGTCTGACGTTCCTCTAGGCTGTATTTTAAGTAAGCCTCAGCTACTGTGTCCAAGACAAATTGAACTTTTTCAAAATTAGGATCTTTATAGCTAACTTCTAAAATATTTGTGTTGGGCAACAGCTTGATGTTCAATTGAGGTGTGCTGCTGCCAGGGTAATATAATTGTAGTTTTTGAGTAATGGGAGACATCAACTTCGGACTTTGTAAAACCTTCAAAGTTGTCTCATCTAACCCCGGAGAATCCTTTTCTTCTTTCTCTTCCTCTTTAGAAGATACAACTTTATCTTCAGCGGTTACGGGTTCAGTTAACAGCTCGAACTTAGCAACATAAGTTGGAGTTCCGATCGCAGCTAGTAATACAGATACACTGGCAACTGCGGTTGTGCCAATAATAATTGTTAGTATTCTGCGCCGAATTGCTCCTAGCAACCAACTGACATTCAATCCACCTTCATTGGTGTCATCAGGTTGAGTTGTGTAGAGCTGAGGTTGAGGCTGAAGTTGCTGGCTGTAGATCTGAGCGGGCGACTGATGAGAGGAGCTAACATTTCTCATAATAGACTCTGTTTATTTTTTAATAACGGGTCTTAGAAACTTACTCAAGTTTGAAATCAGCCTGATACTCAACTGAATACACAGTTCGCTTGCTACTTCTTTCCCTCTTTAGGGAGTTGAGTGCGTATACGGCTAAAAACAAGTCCTTGCTACTCTCGATTGGGAGGGCATGTACAAATCTACCACTTAGTCCATAAAATTATCAATCTGTTTTAAACAAGATTTCGGTTTTTGGGTCCCTTGTAAAGTACTTCACAGGAAATTTACATTATCTTTATTATTTCTTTATTGTATATCTATCACTAGAGTGATTGAATGAACTTATACACAAATCTCTGCAATCCTTGCTACGAGATTTTGATGCAACCTACCAAAATGTCTACTCTATCTATTAGTTTTTGTGACTATTGCAATATCTAGTTGGGGGAAACTGTTATCTGCTGACGTAGCGGTAGCTTCTGCTGGTATCAAATCTAAATCGATGCGATACCAAACTAGGTAATGGGATCTGAGTCGACCGATTCTTTGCGATCCAGTCAGACAAGGCTCTTGCAGTTCGTTAAAAATCGTGGGTGAGAGAGCTACTTAAAAAACATGTACGTAACAACTCGAAATTTATTTATAGAATTTGATCGTCCGATCGGTCAGTTCTGGCAGAACTTACGGTGCTATCGGAGCCGGATGTCCCCTAGATGGCAACTGCAATCTTTGCTTGCATTACCAGTACGTACAAGCAAATGTTCGGGGATAGGTTCAACTTTACTGGTTAGACGATAGAAACAGCATTTAAATTTAGAATAGCCGCTTGGCGATCGCAAACCGTTTTGGCATGTTATGGCAGTTGCCTGGCGATCGTAAACTGTCTTTACACGACCTTTTCAATTGCAGCTCGACTGCCTCATTTGCAGAATTAAGCCGTACAGTTATTGTTGTATTAGCTACATCAGTGCCGTAGGATTAACCAATCTGTAAAGGTGGCAAACGTGCAAATGGTATAGCGCATGTCTGCAACCATCTGACTCAAGGTGAGGGAATTGGCATGGCGACTTTCTACATAAGCTGAGCTGGGATCGACGTGCTGGCAGACAGTGAATGGTCGTTCGCCAAATCCAACTTCATCCATATAAAGTCAAACAGAAATATATAAGCAGTGCCACTGGAAAAAATTTTTATTTTCAGAAAAATTTAATAAATCGATTGGCATTTTTCAGGTTTAATTATAATTACGAGCTAGAAAAAATGGCAATAAATCATGATGTAGAACTAGGCGATCGCGTGAGTATTTTTCATCCACAGTTAGTCAATCTTTACGGTTGCAAAATTGGGGATGAAACCAAAATCGGAACTTTTGTAGAAATTCAAAAAAATGCTGTTATTGGTACTAGATGTAAAGTATCGTCGCATACTTTTATCTGCGAGGGTGTGGTTATAGAAGACGAAGTATTTATCGGTCATGGAGTCATGTTCACCAACGACCTTTACCCTCGCGCCACCAACGAAGATAGCAGCCTGCAAACCGAAGCTGACTGGTCTGTCATTAAAACTAGAGTCAAGCGCCGTGCTTCTATTGGCAGCAATGCCACCATCCTGCCAGGAGTCACAATTGGAGAAAGTGCCATAGTTGGTGCTGGAGCAGTTGTGACTTGCGATGTTCCCGATCGCGCAACTGTAGTTGGAGTTCCCGCTCGGGTGGTCGGCAGTGCTACGAATGGACGCAAATTAATCGATAACGGCTCAAAAACAAATATTCGATTACGATCGAACAATTCAATTTAGATGAATTTCTTATAACTCAAGCTCAGCCCGAGTAGACATTATTTACAACACAAACACGCAATATTCAAAATCTTAGAGATACAGTTTTTCAGAAAACTTGCAGTTAGCAAGACTACTTGTAGTAAGGTCTAGAAACTGGAAGTTGTGTAAATTTACTTCTGCCGATCTAATCCTATGACAAATACTCGCGATCGCTTGACACAAAATGTCGATTTAAGTACTTACCCCGAGCGGGGAAATATTTGTTCGGATGAGCAAAATTCTGCAATTCATACAATTAATATTGGTGTCATAGGCTATGGCTATTGGGGTCCCAATTTAGTTCGTACCTTTGCCGATCTCCCAGGAGCAAAGGTCGTAGCCGTGAGCGATTTTAAAATAGAAAGGCTGGCTAAAGTACAATCGCGTTATCCAGCCGTGAAAGTGACGACAGATAGCCAAGACTTATTGGCAGATCCAAAAATCGATGCGATCGCGATCGCGACCCCAGTTTCGACTCATTACGATTTAGCTTTGGCAGCTTTGCAGGCTGGCAAACACGTACTCGTCGAAAAACCAATGACTGTTAGCTCCGAACAAGCCATCAGACTAATTGAGGAAGCTCAACGGCGAAATTTGGTACTGATGGTAGATCACACCTTTGTTTACACGGGTGCAGTCCGTAAGATGCAGGAACTCGTTGCCAGTAAAGCAATAGGCGACGTTTATTACTACGATTCTGTCCGGGTCAACTTGGGGCTATTCCAGCACGATGTAAATGTGATTTGGGATTTGGCAGTCCACGACCTCTCGATTATGGACTACGTGTTGCAAGCTAAGCCAACCGCTGTCTCGGCGACAGGAATGAGTCACATTCCTGGCGAACCAGAAAACATTGCCTACCTAACATTATTTTTCGATAACAGCGCGATCGCCCACATCCACGTAAATTGGCTAGCGCCAGTTAAAGTTCGTCGTACCCTGCTTGGGGGTAGTCAAAAAATGATCTGTTATGACGACCTGGAACCAAGTGAAAAGATTAAGGTGTACGACAAAGGAATTACAGTCAATGGCAGTCCTGAGAACGTTTACCAAATGTTAGTTGGCTATCGCACCGGAGATATGTGGTCGCCAAAGTTAGATATGACTGAAGCGTTGCAAACCGAGGCATTACACTTTGTTGATTGCATCCAGCAAGGCAAACGTCCAATTACCGATGGGGAAGCAGGACTGCGGGTTGTCAGAATTCTAGAGGCTGCTACCCAGTCCATCAAGCAGCAAGGTCAATTAGTTGAACTAAGCGGAGCGGAGGTAGCAGTATGATCCCATTCGTAGACCTAAAAGCGCAGTATTTGAGTATCAAAGACGAAATTGATTCTGCCGTTTTCAAAGCTTTAGAAAGTACGCAATTTGTGCTAGGCAGCGAAGTTGTTGCTTTAGAAGAAGAGTTCGCTCATTACTGTAATGCCGATTATGGCATTGCTGTCAATACAGGAACTAGCGCTCTCCACTTAGCATTATTAGCCGTTGGAATTGGTGCGGGTGACGAAGTGATTACCGTTCCTTTCACTTTTGTTGCCACCACAGCCGCAATTTGTTACACCGGAGCCACTCCGGTTTTTGTCGATATCGATCCAGTGTCATATACGATTGACGTGACGCAGATTGAGGCAGCAATTACCGAGCGGACAAAAGCAATCCTGCCAGTGCATCTGTACGGTCAAGCAGCCGACATGGAACCGATTCTCGACATCGCTCGCCGTCACGGTCTCGTGGTGATTGAAGATGCGGCACAGGCACACAGAGCCGAGTACAAAGGACGGCGAGTTGGTAGTCTTGGCGACATTGGTTGTTTCAGCTTTTATCCCGGCAAGAACTTAGGGGCGTGTGGTGAAGGTGGTATGGTCGTCACCAATAATCCCGAGTACGAGCGCAAAATGCGGATGCTGCGCGATTGGGGACAAGAACAGAAATACCATCACCTGCTCAAAGGCTATAACTACCGGATGGATGGCATCCAAGGAGCAATCTTACGGGTGAAGTTACGCCATTTAGACCAATGGACTGAGGCAAGAAGAACACATGCCACACAGTATGACAAGTTACTGACAAGTTCGGAGGTGACAACTCCTACTGTTATGCCCTACAGCTATCATGTTTACCATGTCTACGCCGTGCGATCGCCCCGACGAGATTGGTTGCAACAGATACTACACAGGCAGGGGATTCAAACAGGCATTCACTACCCCATTCCCGTACACCTGCAACCAGCTTACGCCGAATTAGGATATCAGTCGGGAGATTTTCCCCACGCCGAACGAGCAGCAAGGGAAGTCCTTTCTTTACCTATGTATGCCGAACTTTCTCTCAACCAATTAGAAGTTGTAAGTGCTGTAGTACGCGAGAATCTTCCATGTATGAATTGGCAAAAAGTAGGGTAGTCACAGCTACACACGGCTCCCAAGAGCTGAAACCAGACCCAGAGTTTGAAGTGGGGATGGCAAAACATTTGCGCCATCAGTACAGCAATGACCAATTACTTGAATTGTACAATCGCTTCACGATTGGCGAGGGTGATTTTGACTTGTTAATGCGGCGAATTATTTGGCGTACAATGGCACGTCGATTCGGTCATGGCGTTCGGATTGGTAGTGGTGTTGGCTTCAAACATTTAGAAACATTTGAGATTGGCGATCGCGTTTTCATTGGTTCGCAGAGCTACATTCAAGGACGCTTTGATGGCAGGTGCGCGATCGGTAACTACGTTTGGATCGGTCCGCAGAGTTACTTCGATGCGCGTGATTTGATCGTTGAGGATTATGTGGGATGGGGACCAGGAGCAAAAGTACTTGGTTCAACACATACCGCATTTCCAGTAGATGTTCCGATTATTCAAACCGACCTGGAAATTAAATCGGTAAAAGTAGAATCAGGAGCTGATATAGGGATGAATGCCGTCATTCTTCCTGGGGTAACGATTGGTAAAGGTAGTATTGTTGGTGCTGGAGCCGTTGTCACCAAAGATGTACCACCATTTGCCGTCGTTGCTGGCGTTCCTGCTCGGTTTTTACGCTGGCGAGAAGGATATGAGCCATCACAGAGCAATTAAAGCATATGCAAAATAAACGTGTATTAATTACGGGTGGTGCTGGGTTAGTTGGCTCCCACATTGCCGATTTGTTAGTTAAAGAAGAAGTTGCTGAAATTATAGTTTTGGATGACTTTACCCGTGGACAGCGCCAAAACTTAGCTCTAGCACAAGAACGCGGACATTTAGTCATTGTCGAAGGTGACATCCGCGATCGCCAACTCCTCGCCGATATCATGCAAGGTGTGGATATCGTCTTCCACCAAGCAGCGATCCGCATCACTCAATGCGCTCAAGAACCCCGCCTAGCAATGGAAGTTCTAGCTAATGGGACTTTCAACGTCTTAGAGGCGGCGGTGAATGCTGGGGTGAAAAAGGTAGTCGCCGCCTCCTCCGCCTCAATCTACGGCATGGCAGAGGAGTTCCCTACCACAGAATCGCACCATCCCTACAACAACCGCACGATTTACGGTGCAGCTAAGACATTTAACGAAGGACTGTTACGCAGCTTCTATGACATGTACGGGTTGGACTACGTAGCCTTACGCTACTTCAACGTTTACGGTCCGCGCATGGATATTTATGGCGTTTACACCGAAGTCCTGATCCGCTGGATGGATCGCATAGCCGCAGGTCAACCGCCACTGATTTTCGGTGATGGCAAGCAAACAATGGATTTCGTCTATATCGAAGATATCGCCAGGGCAAACATTCTCGCCGCTCAAGCCGACGTGACGGACGAAGTGTTTAACATTGCTAGTGGTGTAGAAAGCAGTTTGAACGACCTAGCCTACAGTTTGGCTAGGGTGATGGGGTCAGATTTGCAGCCAGAGTATGGTGCAGAACGCAAAGTTAACCCCGTGCAGCGGCGACTAGCAGATCCGAGCAAAGCCAGAGAATTGCTGGGTTTTGAGGCACAGGTTTCACTAGAAGAGGGGTTGTGTCAGCTTGTCAAATGGTGGCGCGAACAAAAGCTGGCAAAGGAAACAAGCAATGTCTGAACAGAGGCACATCCCGATCTCCAAACCTTGGATGGGTGAAGCCGAGGCAGATGCCGCTAAGCGAGCAATCATGTCCGGCTGGGTAACGCAAGGACCCGAAGTCACCGCCTTCGAGCAGGAGTTTGCCGCTTACGTAGGAGCAAACTATGCTTGTGCAGTGTCTAATTGCACCACGGCGTTGCATTTAGCTTTATTAGCTGTTGGCGTAAAACCTGGGGATGAGGTAATTACCGTCAGTCACTCCTATATTGCCACTGCCAATAGTATTCGCTATTGCGGTGCGATCCCCGTATTTGTGGATATCGAACCGCACACTTACAATATCAATCCCACTTTGATTGAAGCCGCGATCGGCAATCGCACCCGCGCGATTCTCGTCGTCCACCAAATGGGAATGCCTTGCGACCTCAAAGCGATTTTGGACGTTGCCCGTCGCTACAATTTGCCAGTCATCGAAGATGCGGCTTGTGCAATTGGCAGTGAAATTCTCTGGGATGGGGAGTGGGAAAAGATCGGCAAACCCCACGGCGATATTGCCTGCTTTTCCTTCCATCCCCGTAAGGTAATTACGACTGGTGATGGTGGAATGCTAACCACCAGCAATCCTGAATGGGATCGGCAGTTTCGTCTGTGGCGACAACACGGGATGAGCGTCCCCGATACTGTACGCCACGGTGCGAAACAAGTGATTTTCGAGTCCTACCCGATGTTGGGCTACAACTACCGAATGACTGATATCCAAGCGGCAGTGGGACGGGAACAACTCAAACGCCTACTAGAAATTGTGGCACGTCGCCGTTTATTAGCAGAGCGATACCAAGACCAGCTCTCAGACGTGCCTGGATTAAAATTGCCCACCGAGCCAAATTGGGCAAAAAGTAACTGGCAGAGCTATTGCGTCCGCTTACCGGAGCAGTGCGACCAGGTGCAGGTCATGCAGGCGATGTTGGATGCGGGTATTTCCACGCGACGCGGGATCATGTGCGCCCATCGCGAAGAGGCATATCAAATTGAGGCTTGGTCATGTGGAATTGCTCTGGCAGAGTGTCAGCATGAACTCGGAAGGTGCGATCGATTGCCTGAGAGCGAACTAGCACAAGAACGGTCTATTTTATTACCCCTCTTTCACCAAATCACTGAAAAAGAACAAGATTACGTCAGCAAGATTTTTGCAGCCAATGTGAAATTAATCGCATGACAAGTCAAGTGTTCGATATGCGTAAAGATTATGGCAAGAATGTCCGACAATTTACTCAGCCGCTTGCACAAGAAGATACTTATCTGATTTTTCTTAGAGGTAGTGCTACAGTCGGTCATACCTTAGTTGCAAGTATTTTTAACAATGCTAGTTTGAGTGTAGCAGGAGTGACTATTAACTACCAATGGCAACAGTTACTAGACGGTCATTGGATTGATATTGTTGGCGAAACAGGGCGATCGCTAACATTACATAATTTTTTACTGGAACAGCAGGTGCGGATGTTGGCAAGCTGGGTTGATTCATGGGGTTGCAGTAAATCCATTGCTAGTTCAGCGGTGGCTGTTGCGGCTCAAAATGCGATCGTCTTGGAAAATCGAAAGGTTGGAACAACCGCCTGGAAAATTATCAATCTGGCTATGAACGATGAGATTGCTGGCTATGGGGATGCGACCAGTATCAACAAAGGGCAAGCGTTAAATCTGAAAATCTCTCTGGCTCAAGCCGGAGAATACAGACTGGATGTCTACCGCTTGGGATATTACGGTGGTAAGGGTGGTAGACTGATCGCCAGCGTGACGGGTCTCAATGGGGTGACTCAAGCGGCTCCGATCGTGACGAACGCCAGTACCAAACTGGTCGAGTATAAATGGAATACCTCTTATACTCTTCAAACAGGCATAGACTGGACTACAGGTCTCTACCTGGCAAAATTGACCGATGGTAAAACGGGTAAACAAACATATGTTCCGTTTGTGGTACGGGATGATAATCGCCCATCCGATCTAGGTTTCCAGGATGCCGTGACCACAGCTCAAGCTTACAACAATTATGGCGGTTACAGCGTATATGACGCTAATAGTACTGGGGGTCAACCAGCTTATCAAGTATCCTTCGATCGCCCGTATGCAGCAACTAATTTAGGGCTGACAAACACCGATGGGTACAATTGCAATAATATGCTGGCATGGGAGTACAACATGACTCGCTGGCTAGAATCCCAGGGTTATGATGTTTCCTACTATACAAATATAGATGTGAGTACTAATCCTTGGCAATTATATTCTCAGAAGATCTTCCTCTCGGTTGGTCACGATGAGTATTGGTCGATGGATGAGCGCAATAACGTTCAAAAAGCTAGGGACAATGGCATCAACCTAGCCTTCTTCTCAGCAAACACTGCCTACTGGCAAGTTCGGTTCGATCCTTCTAGTTGTGGACAAGCGAATCGCGTGATGACCGTCTACAAAGATACTTCTAAAATCGGTGTTGGTAAGTCAATTGACCCTATTGCTAAAACAAACCCCATAGCCGCAACTACGCTTTTTCGCAGCTCTGAGGTCAATCGACCGGAGAATACTCTGTTGGGAATTGGGTACGTATCAGATCGCGGTGATGTCTATCGCGGGCATGATTTTATAATCAGTAATGCTTCCGATCCTTACTATGCCAATACCAATCTCAAGAATGGGGACAGACTCAAGGGTTTGGTGGGTTATGAGTGGGATGCACTTTTAAATAATGGCTTGGCTCCACCTGGACTGGTTGTTCTGTCCCACTCACCCGTCCAAGCTAACAGCATACTGCCACCACTTCCACCTGGAACGAATCCCAACATTTCTAACGCCGTGCGTTACACGGCAGCGAGTGGTGCCAAAGTCTTTTCAACCGGCTCTATCCAGTGGGTATGGGGTTTAGATAGTGCCTGGGTTACAACGCCTCGTGTTGAAGGTAGTTGGCTTAGAAGAATGAAAACTTGGCTTAGAAGAATGAAACAATTTTGGAGTAATGGCATAGATAGCCCCAGAGTTACGACTCCTCGTGTTGATTTTCGAGCGCAGCAAATCGCAGTCAATGTGTTTGCTGATATGGGAGCTAAACCTCAAACCCCGTCTGCTGGTATTGTTGTGCAGGAATTTCTAGCGTGCTACCAAAGGAACTCTGTAGAATTTGCAAGGCGAAGGCATATTTTGAATGTAGTAAAATCAACGGGATTGAGGAATATATTCACAATAAATAGAGGTTAATTAAGCAGTCAAGATATTGTTAAATACGTAATTACGAGCAGTAAACGGAGAGAAAAACATGAATTTAAAAAGTATAACAAAGCAGTTAGTAGAGCAAATAATCAGTACCCAAATATACCATACATATCTCCATCGTTCTTCATTACCTCATGGGGTCGATCCTTTTCAAGACATTGCCACCTCGTTGCCAAGGTATCGCGCTGACATTGTTTTTGACATAGGTGCAAATATAGGACAGTCTTCAAAAGTCTATTTGGACAAGTTCCCAAATTCTCACATTTATTGCTTTGAGCCAGTGAGCGATACATTTCGTCAGCTGCAAAATAATTTAAAAGATAATAAGCAAGTTGATTGTTACCAACTAGCTTTTGGTTCTGCAAAGGGCAGGGGCAAGATGGTTCTCCAAGGCGATTACTCTGATATGTTTTTTCTATTAAATCAGTCGAAGGAACCATCCATAGATAGTACTGTGCTGACTGAATCAGTAGATGTCGTTACGCTAGATGAATTCTGTCAAACGGAAGGAATTGACCGCGTTAGTTACCTCAAAATCGATACAGAGGGAGGAGATCTTGAAGTTTTGAAAGGTGCTGTGAATATGTTAACGGAACAGAGAATAGACTGCTTACAAGTGGAAGCTAGTATGAACCCTAGCAATCAACGACACGTACCACTTGAACTTATAAAAGAATTTCTTGAGTCTCATAAATATTTTCTCTTTGGAATTTACGAACAGGTGAGCGAAGAATGGCTGAATGGAAAACCCAATTTGCGTTGGGCAAATCTCTTGTTCATTTCTCATCATATAATACAGATGAATAAAGTAGAGGTTAATTAGGCTATCAACATAGCCTAACGCATAATACAGATTCCGAAAAATTAGACTCTGAAAAACTTTCATCAATAGTATTATCTTGTAGAAAAGCTGCTCTTAAACTCTCATTCTAATTCTAGTTTAAGAATTGCCTATCTTTTTCGACCGCCCTGGCTTCACATTCAGATTCCAGGTTCGCCATACTAAACTATTCACTCTTGTAATGTTCCGAGATAAATTATCAAAATAAATTATTTTATGTCTCTTGTCTCTGTTGTAATTCCTACTTACAAGCGCGATCGCGTAATCGGGAAAGTGATACGAAGTGTTCTGAAGCAAACCCATCAGAATTTTGAAATTTTGGTTGTTGACGACGGTTCTAAAGATAACACGGAAACAGTTGTTGCTTCTCTGATTGAAGAAGACCCCAGGATTCGCTACTTCTGTCATGACACCAATCGAGGTGCTCAAGCCGCTCGAAATACAGGTGCTAGGAAAGCCCGAGGAGAATGGATTGCCTTCTTAGATTCTGATGACTATTTCACTCCAAAGAGTCTCGAAGCACGACTGATAGTTGCTCAAAGTGAAAGCGTAAAAGTTGTACATTCCAAATGCTTAATTCTGAAAGAAGATGAAAGCATGACTGCTTATGGAATTCCAGAATTAGATGGCTACATTTATCACGAGTTATTGACTCATTACGGACCACTATTTTCAGGACTCTTAGTTGCAAAGGAAGCACTTGAGAGCGTTGGTTATTTGGATGAACAAATCATTTCTTATCAAGATTGGGATACCGTTATCCGGCTAGCAAAACATTATCCTTTTGGTTTCGTGGCAGAGCCTACGTTTATTTATGATTGTCGTGGCAATGACACTATTTCTCAAGATTTGGTACGTGAAGCCGAAGGTTATAGGCAAGTGTTTAACAAACACTTTTTTGAAATTGTCAAGCATTTAGGTCCACGTATTGTTGCTCACCATTACAGACACATTGCTAACCGTTATCGATCGGCTGGAAATCAGAACGCTGCCCGATACTATCACATCTTATCTTTTCTATGGTGGCCTTTTCGTCTCAAAACTATTTATCGTAATGTTCAAAACCTCGTCCAAGCATAGCTGAGTCGGTAACGATCGCTTACAACATAGGAGATATACACATGAACGTAATTACAAGCTGTTCGACACGACGTACTCGTCAAGAGCTTATGGATATTTGGCGACGCTGTCTTACCGGCGATCGCTTTACCGATCCGTACGAAGGAGTCATCGACGAACTCAGTAGGTACTTTGAAATTCCTCCTGAAAAGGTTTGCTGGATCTGCGAGCACTCCGCAGAAATGGTTGCGGAGGAGTGGCACAAGACAGGGAAATCGACGATACCTGATGAGATTCACCGCTTCTATCAAGCTCAACCACTCTGGCTGTTTGGCACGCTGCGGTATCACACAAACCAGACTCAGCCTCATGGTGTCGTGATCGCGGATGCCCTCCAGCATGTACCCCCTGGGCATCACCTGGATTTCGGCTGCGGTGCTGCAACTGCCAGCCTCTTTTTCAATGCGCTTGGCTGGCAGACCTCTTTAGGTGATGTCTCAGAATCAGCTGTAAACTTTGCGCGTTGGCGGTTCGAGCAGCGGGGAATACAGGGTACATTTTACAATCTTGAAACCGACGAACTTCCGCTAAACACATACGATCTGATCACTGCATTCGATGTTATGACCTGTGTGGTCGATGTTCCTAAGGCTCTGCGTCGATTACATCAGAGTCTCAAACCTGGTGGATATCTATTGTTCAACGTCGATAGTCGAAAGCCAACCCCCATGACGATATGGCACCTCTATGATGCTCACTATCCAGTGATACGTCATGTCCGACGGATCGGTTTCCGCAGTCTGCCAAAGCTCCCCCCCTATCCTCTATACTGCTATCAAAAAACCGATCGTTCACCGCTTAACGCAGCTGCTGTAGGGTTGCTCGATCGGATGCAACACAATCGATTTGAAACTACAGTTCGCGAGCAAGCACATTCCATTGCTTTCCACGTCAAAAGACTGCTACGCCCGTACAAAGAAGACATCAACAAATTTCGCACATGGCTTTCACGGTAGGCTTCTGCGAGTGAGTCATCACGTTGGTACAATCTAGTACTCTGTGCAAAAAAACATGAGTGTATTCAAAAAGCTTTCTCAAACTAGCAGCCCAGGTTATATGATTCAGCTAGACTCTCTAAGAGCACTGGCTGTGTTTGGTGTAGTGCTTGAGCATTATATACCAGGTAGTGTTTATGGTTCTCTTCTAGCTGCTTGGGAACCAGCATTTCCTTTGGAATGGGGATCGGGAGTTACGCTCTTTTACGTACTTAGTGGGTTTTTGATCGCTGGTATACTCTTACGATGTCGAGATATCATTAGCTCAAATAAGCAAAGTATCGGATTTACACTTCAAAGATTTTACATACGTCGTTTTCTAAGAATTTTTCCGATTTACTACATGACTCTTGCCGTCGCTGCAATTCTATTTAAGAAGGTTAGAAGCGACTTTCTTTGGCACTTAACATACACGACCAATATCATGGTTTTTGCTCAAAATTCGTGGGATATTTATGCATCCCACTTTTGGTCGTTAGCGATGGAGGAGCAATTTTATCTAATTTGGCCACTTGTGATACTTTTATTACCCCAAAAACAATTGTTAAGAGCCATCTTAATAACGATTGCTCTAGCACCTATATTTAGATTTATAGGCTACTACGGTTTAGGTTTAAGTTCAATTCAAATCAGTGTCTTTCCTCTTGGATCTTTAGATGCATTTGGACTGGGTTCATTGTTAGCATTCTATACACATAACCGTAATCAATTTAAGGATATCAAGCAAAATTTATGTAATTGTGGTCTATGGATTTGCCTACCATTACTAGTTTTTTTTACAATCGTTTCTTTCGGTTTTGGCGGAACAGTGCTACTTAATGCCTTGATTCGACCCACCGTTTTAGCCGTTTTCTTTGTATGGTTAATCAACGGTGCGGCAAAAGGTTTTGGTGGTATTTTAGGAAAATTTTTAGAACTGAAACCTCTCGTGTTTATTGGCAAAATAAGTTATGGAATCTATGTCTATCATTATTTTATGAATCCTATCTTTGACCATATATTTTGGTACTTTAATTTAGCTAATTCAATTCCACTATTGTTTGTATTTGTTTTGAAGGTTATAGCTACACTCGCTATTGCCATCCCTTCCTGGTTCTTGGTCGAAAAGCCGATTAATAATTTCAAAAAACATTTTGGCTATGAAAAAGCATTACTGAAGCCAAGCTAATAATTGAGTGACGAGGAAAAGTCAAGCTCGATCGCAAAAAGGTATTACAAAAATGTAAAAGATAGTAAGCTAGACAAATACGCTCATTTATTTTTTTATAGTTTTATGCCAACTATAGCAAGGTTTTAAACCTCTTCAAGAGTGATTGACTTATTAGCTAACTGCTACGCCAATCATAGCAGCTCTATAAAATACCGTTATTTTTCAAAAAAACATGGAAAATATTACTAAACCTAAGCTAGTATTCTTTCAGCCCAAGCACGACCAAAATTTACCTAATTTTACTCTGTTACATAGGCAGCAACACATCAAATGTTTGTCAGAGTTCTTTGAAGTCATTTTAATCCATGAGGATTGCGATTACCAGCAAATCTGCGATAAATATCAGCCCGACTTGACTCTTTTTGAAAATGCTGGCAATATTTTAGATTGCCATAGGCTAACAATAAAAAATACTCATACTCATCCGCAAGTACCCAAACTAGGTTTACTGAATGCGGATGCATGGTGCAACAGCCGTGCAGTTTTCTTATCTGACATGGAACGTTGGGGGATAGGAACCTTCTTTTCTATTAGCATTACTGCGGCTGAACACACACCAGAAATTGCTGAAAACTTATTTGTTTGGCCGAATTTTATAGATGCTGAAATATATAGAGATTATGGCGAGTCAAAAATTGTACCAGTACTTTTTACTGGAGCTAACTATGCTCTCTATCCTTGGCGACAAAAGATATTTAAATGTGTTTCACAATATTATCCTTCCCTTGTGTGTCCACATCTAGGCTATGGTGGCAAGCAAGCGACTGCTCGCATGATCTATGGCGAACGATATGCTCGCACTATTAACGCTTCTTGGTTTGTTCCAGCGTGTGGCACTGTAGCAAAGGAAATGGTGCGGAAACATCTTGAGATTCCAGCTTCCAGAGCTTGTTTGATTACGGAACAATCTTCAGCTCTGGAAGCTGCGGGCTTCGTTGATATGCAGAATTGTGTTTTTGCTGACGAACATAATGTATTAGATAAGTTAGATTATTTATTTCAGAATCAAGAGGAGCTTGAAAGTATTATTAATGCTGGTTATCAGCTAGCTCACTCTCGTCACACATTGAAACAGCGAGACCAAATTTTTCAGTGGTTTAATTTACATAAGAATCTCAAGCCTCATCAAAAAGTGATTCAAACCAGTCCTTTTGAGCCACTTATTGTTGTAGAAAAAGCATCTAGAGCGATCAACTCTCATATTAAATGTGATGGGTTGAACTCAATGCTGATTCACCAAGGTGACAAAGAACTAGAGGCACATCAATACGATAAAGCCGAAGCTTTATACTTTAGATGCCTTTATCATGTCGGGATAATGCATGAGCCTAAATTAAGATTAGCAATTTGCAGTCTTTACAAAGGCAATGCCGAAAAAGCACTCGAATGGATTATTCCATCGATCAAATGTATTCTCGAAGTATACAAAGCTTTCGATCCCGATCCTGTTGAATGGGCTTACTTTATTGTTGCTCTGCTTTGCTTAGGGAAGTTAGAGGAAGCGAAGAAACGATGTGACGAATTTCCTAACTTAAGTCATACTGAACTCGATCGCGTGCGGTGGATTGTTAACTTACTAACAAAGACAAACAAACAACATGTTGCATCATCTGATTGGCGGGTATATCGAGCTAGCGTTCATCATTTGCCAGACCGAAATTTGAGTGAATGGACTAAGAATATTTGTCTAATGCTTAGAGCGTGTAGTCAATTAAGCCTTGCTAGTAACTTGGAAGTTATCTCATTAGATAATCAGTTATTAAAGTTAAGCGATCGAAACTCGAACAGTTCTGCCAGAGAGGTTCTGAAATCATCCGAGATTCAAATTATTTCATCAGAAGTAATGCCTAAGAATGCTAAACTAAGAAATAACAGAGTTTTCATTCGTTCGGAACTTAGAAAAAAATTTTTGAAGAAAATTCAGCAAACAAGTCATAAACTGATATCACCTCTAAATCTTTTAGAAGCTAAATATGGATATTTTTTGCCTTTTCCTATCTCAGAAATAAGAAATGACGAATTATTGAGTACCATTAAAAGGTTAATAAAGGAAGAAAATGCTAAAAATCTTTTACTAATTGGAGTGTCCTTAGACAAAGGAATGGCTGAGTTGCTTCTCAATACCTGTCAAGAAATAGCTCAAGGTATTACAGTATTTTGTATAAATCAATCATCTCCTCAATTTACTAAATTGCAAAGGCGTTACAAAAATCATTCCACTGCTAAATTCTATCAGTTACCAATAAACTGTACTAATAGTTTTACCATCGATATTGAAAACTGTATTGGTCAGATTAAGTTAGAAAATGAAATAGATTGTTTCGATATGGTACTAATGGGTACTTCCGATGTGGTTTCCAATATAGAATTAAGCGATCGCAACTTTTATATGTCAAAGTTCTTCATCTTAGAAGGTATAAACACTTTACAAGGCTATAAAGAATATCAGTATCTATCTTCGACCTCTACCTATATTTTGGAATCTCAAAATCCTTGCCTACGCAACGGGTATGCGATTTTTAAGAGGATTGATAGATGTAGCTATTTTTTAACTAAGAATTTATAACGAGAATAGAAGTCGTTTAGCTAATATTTTCATCTCGATCGCAATATTTATGCCACAATTCATATCTAAGCTTCTATACCTCACCAAGGGACATCATAAATCACTTCTAGTAATAGCATTTCTCCTCCTCATCATCTCAGGTTTAGAAGTGGTTGGAACTGCCATGATTGGTCCATTTATTACTGTCGCTACTAATCCAAATATAATTAAGACTAATTACTGGCTGGGCTTAATCCACAACCAATTAAATTTTGTCTCCGAACAGTATTTTTTGATTGTTTTAGGTGCAGTGGTTCTGATTGCTTTTTACATAAAAGCATTTTTGAGTTTTGAAGCTCAAAAAGCAGTATTTCAATTTAGTCATACCTTACGAGGGGATCTATGCCATAGGCTTTTAAAGACCTACCTTGAAGCTCCCTACAGCTTCCACTTACGAATGAACTCTGCAACAATAATTCAGAATGTTATTACGACTACTGAAATCGTTTGTATCAATGTAGTGATGTCTCTTTTAACAGCTGTCTCTAATGGCTTTATCATTGTAGCCTTAACTTTACTTCTAATTAAAACTAGTGCCTTGGCAATGCTTCAGATTGCCCTATTATTACCTGTCCTCGTCGGACTAGTTAAGTTACTAAAAAGTCGCTTAGCTTTCTGGGCGCAAGAAGGATGGTCGGCATCTAAAGAGATTATCCGTATCCTAAATCATGGCTTAGGAGGGTTGAAAGAAAGCCGCGTGATTGGGTGCGAATCTTATTTCGTGCAACAGATGGAGCAACAGACAAACAGGCTCGCTAAAAATTTTTCATTGAATGCTAGTTATGGTAATCTTCCACGCTTTGTCATTGAAGCATTTATGATTACATTTCTAGTCAGTTTTACACTTTTATATGTTAATTTAAATCAAGGACAAGGACAAAATTTAACAGCTGTTTTGGGAATTTTCGGTCTTGCCTCAATCCGCCTTCTGCCAGCGATAAGTAATTTAATTGGTAATATCAATACTTTTAGACCGAATGCCTTTGCCATTGATAAATTATTTTTTGATTTTCAGGAGATAGAAAAATCAAAAAGTCTATCTACTGGCGTTAGTTACCGCGTCAATAATTTGTTATCAAGTTCCGAGCCATTACCCTTTTCAGCGTGGAAGCAGATAGTTTTGGACAAGATCTCTTTTCAGTATCCTGATACTGAAAGGAAAGTATTAGACGAAATTTCCTTGACCATTCAAAAAGGTCAATCTATTGGTCTAATTGGTAAGTCCGGTTCTGGGAAAACTACTTTAGTCGACGTTGTTTTGGGTCTTTTTCTTCCTCAATCTGGTGATATTAAAGTGGACGGAGTTTCGGTTTATGAAGATTTGCGCGCTTGGCAAAATCTGCTTGGCTATGTTCCCCAGTCCATATTTTTAATTGATGATACCGTGGAGCGAAATATTGCCTTCGGTGTTCCTGATTGTTTAATCGACCTCGATCGATTAAGAAGGGCAATTGAGATCGCTCAACTCAGCGAAGTAGTCGAGCAACTTCCAGACGGTATCAAAACTGTTGTTGGCGAGCGGGGAGTTCTCTTATCTGGAGGGCAACGCCAGAGAATAGGTATTGCACGTGCGCTTTATCATGGAAGAGACATTTTGGTATTTGATGAGGCAACTGCTGCTCTAGATACTGAAACCGAGCAGCTTGTAACAGAAGTAACTAAAGGCTTGAGTGGCAACAAGACAATCGTCATCATTGCCCATCGTCTCAAGACGATCGAACATTGCGATCGTATTTATCAGCTCGATCGGGGCAGAATTCTCAAATCAGGCACTTATCAGGAAGTTGTTTTAGGTCAATGACAAGATAGCACTCGATCGCTTTTATAAATTTGAAGCAGAGGACTTATGAAATTGATTTTGTTTACTTGTGAATATTGTTATCTAAAAACTAGAATTCTATTAGTTAAAAAAGGTAATTAATGAAATACTATTCTCTACTTATTAACGCTAATAACGATAATGGCAAGTTGTTTTTACTAAAGATATTTAATAGTAGTTTAAGACATTCTTCTCTTTTGCTTCTTCTAAAATGCTATTTTTTAAATTCGCATACAGTCAACATCGTAGAAACATTTTTGCATAGTAAAAATGATTTAATGATTTTCCCATTGGAGGTAGTATCTTGCCAAAGTTTTTAAAAGAAGATCCTCCAACTAAAGATCCTGACAAATTCTTGCAAGTTGAACATTTACAAACCGATCTGAAAAAACGTTCTATTCGTGGCGGCGCAGTTGTTGTTTTGACCGAAGCATTCAAATTTTGCCTTCAGATGGGATCGATAGTCGTACTGGCAAGATTGCTCTCGCCTGAAGACTACGGTCTAGTTGGTATGGTAAATGTAGTTATGGTATTTCTGGGCTTATTTAAAGATTTCGGTCTTTCTGCCGCAACAATCCAGAAAACTGATATTAACCACAAACAAGTCAGCACTTTATTTTGGATCAACGTGGCGATGGGGTGCATTCTTGCCCTCATAGTCGCTGCATTAGCGCCTGTCGTCGCTTTATTCTATAAGGAACCGCGTTTAACTTGGATTACGGTTGCCTTGGCGAGTGGTTTTATCTTTAGCGGTTTAACTGCTCAGTGCGAGGCTCTGCTATGGAGACAGATGCGCTTTTCTAGCCTTGCTCAAATCCAAATTATTTCGCTAACAGCTGGCTTAGTTACTGCTATCATCTCTGCCTTGTATGGTGCGGGTTATTGGGCATTGGTCTTCATGCAATTAATCACTATATTTGTCAATGCCATTGGAGTATGGGTTATTAGTGACTGGCGACCGGGCTTGCCAATCAGAAATTCTGGCGTTCGCTCAATGTTAGCCTTTGGTGGTAACCTCACTGGTTTCTATTTTGTTGAATATTTCTCGCGTAACTTAGACAATATTTTGATTGGTTACTTTTGGGGTCCACAACAGTTAGGACTTTACTCTAAAGCTTATCAATTGTTATATTTACCAATTCGACAGATTACGACTCCGGTAGGGCACGTAGCTCTCCCAACTCTCAGTCGTTTGCAAAACGAACCCGAGAAGTACAATGCCTACTTGTATAAAACTCTGTTGGCTATGGCTGCGCTTGGAATGCCGATTGTTGCATTTACATTTGCTGCTGCTGATAAGATAGTTCTGGCATTTTTAGGACCGCAATGGTTAGATTCTGTACCGATCTTTCGGTTATTGGCACCAGCTGCTTTAGTCGGGATTCTGTGGACTGGATGGATTTATCAATCATTAGGTAGAACCGCTCGAATGTTCCGCTGGGGAGCGATCGCAGCTATTGTGGATGTAAGTGCCTTTCTCATCGGTATTCACTGGAATGCTATTGGAGTAGCAGCAGCTTTTAGTTTATCTCAAGTGATTCTCCTAGTTCCTGCGTTTGCTTATTGTATTCGAGGGACATCGTTGAAATTAACTGAGTTAGCAATTACTCTTTCTCGACCAGTATTGATTTCAACAGTTGCTGCTGTTGCAATTATTGGCATAGATCGGCTATTGCCAAAGAGTATGAATATAGGACTTAGTTTATTTATCAGTTCTATCTTGTACTGCATACTTTATATAGCAATGTGGATGTTTACTCCTGCTGGTAGAAATACTTTGGTTGAAATGCTGTCCGCAATTAAAGAACTTAAATTTCCCTCTCAATAAACTCGAACGAGCCAGTTTTAGTCCTAGCTTATGACATAGTTTCAGCCTTCAAAATATCAAGAATCATGAGTGCCGAAAAATTTTGATACAGAAAACCAACACCATGAAATTAGCTTACACAACTACGTATAATGCCCAGGACTTAGGCGCAGTTAGTATCAATGAATGGTCAGGTACGGGCTATTACATTGCTCAATCGCTTAAACAACAATCTGTATCTATCGAGTATTTTGGTCCTTTAAAAAATAGTTTCTCGTTGCAAGTTTTACAAAAGAGCAAGCGCCATTACTACGACGCTTTCCAAAAAAGATACATAAAAAATATAGAACCTTTGACAATTCGTAGTTTTGCCAATCAGATTTCTAAAAAACTGTCTGAAACTAGAGTAGATGCTGTGTTTAGTGCGACGATTAATCCAATTGCATATCTTGAGTGCCAGCAGCCAATTGTTTTCTGGGCAGATGCTACATTTGCTAATATCATAGATTTTTACCCCCAATATAGTAATCTCTGCCATGAGTCAGTCGAAAACGGACATCTAATGGAGAGAGCAGCTATTCATAATTCTAAGCTGGCAATTTATTCATCTGAATGGGCAGCTCAAAAGGCTATTGAATTTTACCAAGCCGATCCAGCAAAAGTGAAGGTTGTACCTTTTGGTGCAAACATTGAAAATAGCAAAACCCTTTACGAAATTAAAGATTTAATTGATTCTAGACCCTTAACTCGATGCAAGTTGTTATTTATTGGAGTTGATTGGTTTCGTAAGGGAGGAGACGTTGCACTGAAGGTAGCTTATCAGTTAAATAATCTAGGTTTGAATACAGAACTAACTGTGATTGGTTCTCAACCTGTGGCGGAAGGTTCTTTACCTAGTTTTGTTAAGCCTTTAGGTTTTATTAGTAAATCGACTCGCGAAGGAAAAGAGAGAATTCAGCAACTCATTGGCGAGTCTCACTTTCTAATTTTGCCCTCACTAGCTGATTGTTCGCCAATTGTTTTGTGCGAAGCTAATTCACTAGGTGTACCTTGCTTGTCTACTAAAGTAGGTGGAATTCCGACAATTATTAAAACAGGATTAAATGGTGAGTTGTTTGACAAAGAAGCTGAGGTTTTAGAGTACTGTAAATATATAGTTCATCTATTTACTAACTATAAAGAGTATAAAGCTTTGGCGCTCTCTGCTTTTAACGAATATCAGACACGACTTAATTGGGAGGTGGCTGGGCAGACAGTCAAGCAATTACTGAGAGAGAAAATATTTTAAAATTTGATATTTGAGAAATGAAGATATTTTCTATTAAGTATTATGTTTATGAAAACTGAAATACTAGTTAGCATTATCATTAACAACTATAATTACGATCGCTTTTTAACCGAAGCAGTTGATAGTGCCTTGAGCCAATCTTATCCTCATACAGAAGTTATTGTGGTCGATGATGGTTCGACAGATAATTCCCGTAATATTATTGCTAGTTACGGTAACAAAATTATTCCCATACTGCAAGAAAATGGTAAACAAGCAGCAGCTTTCAATAGTGGGTTTGCCATCAGCAAAGGCGAGATTATTATCTTTCTCGACTCTGACGATTATCTTTTCCCTCACGCCGTCGAACGTATAGCTGCAATCTGGAAACCACAATTAGCTAAAGTCCATTACCGCTTAAATGTAGTCGATACCTTCAGCCAACCTCTCGGATATTCCTGTCCGCAAGGTACATCACTATCTAGTGGCGACGTATGGCGTAATTTACTAGAAGTTGGTGGTTATGCTAGCACGCCTACTAGTGGCAATGCACTCAATCGCAAAGCACTAGAACAAGTCTTTCCAATTCCTGATGAATATAAACTAACAGCTGACGATTACTTATCGATCTCAATTCCTTTTTATGGAGAAGTGGCAGCAATTGAAGAACCTTTGGGTGTTTACCGAATTCATAATAGCAATCAGTGGGCTTTAACTACGGTAACAGGCGATCGCTTTCAGAGATTTGTTCGGCACGATTTACAAAACTATTCTCTTCTATCAGAAAAAGCAAATGGACTGGGATATAAATTACCAAAAGATTTAGAACAAAGAGCTATAGGACGGTTGTGGTCGCGCATTATTTCCTTACGGTTAGATCCTCAAAATCATCCGATTCCCTCAGATCGTTCCCTCTCACTTGTTTATAAGGGAATTCGTTCGCTCTGGAAATATTCTCACTTTAATTGGCAAAAACAAACTATCTATAGTTTCTGGTTTGTCTGGGTGGGATTCATGCCTGTAGCCTTAGCAAAACCGGCTATTACTTGGCTATACGCACCGCATTTTCGCCCTAAAGCGATCGCTTGGATAATTACAAAAATTCAGTCGCGGGTAAGTCCAGCAACAGTTTTCGGTAGCAAACTATAATTTTTAAACATATAAATCGATGAAAATACTAGATGATTTTATTAACAGCAAAAAACAAGAAGGTAAAAATCACTCTCGCCTGCGCGTTCTTTTTGTCAGCCATGCCTATGTCGTAGGCGTAAATCAGGGAAAACTTCAAGCGATCGCGGAAATTGAAGGAATTGATGTTGGCTTACTAGCTCCTACTAATTGGAGAGCATTGGAATGGAATCGACGACTGCAATTAGAGCGACCGTACTCCAAAATTCAGATTTATGGCGCACCCGTATTGTTTGCAGGTCGTGGCGGTGCTTACTTCTACACACCTTGGCGAGTTTGGCAAGTCCTCAATGATTTTCAACCCGATATCGTACAAGTCGAAGCAGAAGTCTTCTCCCTTTGTGCGCTTGAGCTAGCAATTTGGGCGCGACTGACAGGCAAGAAATTGATTATATTCGGTTGGGAAAATATGGATCGCCACCTACCAAAATTACGGCGTTGGGTGCGACAGTTTGTGATGAATACAGCTAGCGCAATCATAGCTGGCAACCATGAAGGAGCCAATTTATTACATCAGTGGGGGTACAATGGAGCGATCGCAATTATGCCCCAAATGGGAGTAGATACTCAATTATTTGCGCCTCAACCAACCGAACGCAATAATCGCACCAATCAAGAGTTCCAGATTGGTTTTCTGGGGCGACTGGTAGCAGGAAAAGGAATAGACATTTTGTTTGCCGCAGTCCGCCAACTGCGGCAACGTGGTTTCAATTGCCGCCTCATTCTCTGCGGCTCTGGTTCTAGTGAAGCAGATCTCCGTCAGGAAGCAGAGAAGCAGCAGATTGCCGATTTCGTGACTTGGAGAGGAGCAGTACGCCATGAAGCAGCACCAATGGCGATCGCTCAATTTGACGTACTTGTACTTCCCTCACGCACGACTCCCACCTGGAAAGAACAGTTCGGTCACGTCTTAATTGAAGCAATGGCAATGGGGGTTCCTGTTATCGGCTCTACCTCTGGCGAAATTCCGCACGCGATCGGGCGATCTGATTTGGTATTTCCAGAAGAAGACGCACATGGACTAGCAGCAATTTTAGAGCGCTTAATTTGCGAACCAAGTTGGCGACAAGAAGTAGAAAGTTACTGTTTGAATAGAGTTCAGCAACACTACTCGCACGAACAAATTGCACGAAGATCGTTTCAACTTTGGCAGACAATTCTGAAGCAGCAAGTAGAGAGTGGAGAAAATTCAATTTGCAAGTCGCAAGTCGCAAGTCGTAATTAAATGAACTCACGACTCACTCGCCACTAACAATTAATACCTGATACCTGATACCTGATAACTGATAGAGGTTGAACAATGCGTGTAGCGATCGCGCGAACAATGGCTGAATTTAGCATTGATGTTTATACAAACGGTCTAATTTCAGGACTTAGAGCTGTCCGTCCAGATTGGGAAATTATTGAATTAGCACCGCGTTCTTTCGATCGCAGTAGTTCGTCTTTTTCGCTCAGGGTGCGGAAGTACTACGAACGTTTCTGGTGCTATCCTCGTAAAGTTAAACAACAAACAGCAGATATTTTTCATATTATCGAACCTTGCGACGCTCATCTTGTCTATTGGTTAAAGCAAACTGGTCAACCCGCGATCGTCACTTGTCACGATCTGATTAACTTTTTCCACCGGGATAATCTTCAAGGTTCCGTACAATTACCGCTCATTAGTAGAAGTGCTTGGCTCTATGCTGTCAAAGGCATGAAATATGCCGATCGCGTGATTGCTGTTTCTCATGCAACTGCTAAAGATACAACCCGAATATTAGATATTGAGCCAGCCCGGATTAGTGTTATTCCTAATGCGGTTGAAGCGATATTCAGACCTTTACCCAAAGTGGAAGTTGAGTCGTTTCGCGATCGACAGGAAATTCGAGCTGAGACATTTTGTCTGTTAAATGTTGGCGTAAATCATCCCCGAAAAAATATTTCTACTATTTTACAAGCAGTAGCTATTTTAGTTCAAAAAGGTTTGCCAATACAATTTTGGAAAGTAGGAGCAGATTTTACCAACGAGCAAAAAGATTTTATTCAAACTCATAACTTAAGTCAATGGATTAAATATTTTGGCAAACCAAAAAAATCTACCCTAATACAGTTATATAATGCTGCTGATGTCCTAGTTGCACCTTCACTACATGAAGGGTTCGGTATCACTATCTTAGAGGCAATGGCTTGCGGTACTCCAGTCATTACTTCAAACATCTCTGCTATGCCTGAAGTCGTTGGTGATGCAGGGATTTTAGTTAATCCGAATAGTGCTACGGAAATTGCAGATGCAGTGATGCATTTGCACAAAGATTCTATTTACTACAAAGAATTGATTGACAAAAGTTTGAATCGAGTCAAATTATTTACCTGGAAAAAAACAGCAGAGCAAGTTGCTCAAGTTTACGAACAATTATTGACAAGGAGAAAATAGCTATGATTGATTCAAATACCAAAAGCTACGAGGAACTTAATCAGGAGCAGGAGTTTCATGAAACTGATACTTTTACCATAGATCGATACAAGCAGTTTTTTCGTCACCTATCTATTCATACTAAAACTGTATTAGATGTTGGCTGCAACACAGGAAGAGGTGGAAAAGTTCTAAAAGAATTAAATAGCGAATTACAGCTCTTCGGCTTAGACTGCCTAAAAAGTAGTTTGAAAAAAATACCTTCTGGAATATACAAACAAAAGATTTGTTCGTACTCGACTGATATAAAAATGGAAAGCTCATCTGTTGATGGAATAGTTGCTGGTGAGTTTATCGAACACTTATATGATGAAGATATAGAGCGAACTCTTCAGGAGTTTTACCGTTTGCTGAAACCAAAAGGTAAATTATTACTCACAACACCAAACCCAAATTATCTACTGTTAAAATTGTCCGGCGGTAGCGTGATAGGAGGTGCTCATGTCTCAGAACATTATTCATTTGAGCTGAAACAGAAATTAAAGCAAATTGGTTTTTTAAAAGTGCAAGTTTTTGGCAGCGGCAAGGTATCTCGTTTACTAAGTGAAAATTTTCCGATTCTGGCACTGTATGGGAGTTACTTAATAACGGCAGAGAAATCATAAATGCAAGCTTAGATGTATAAACGTACGGAATTGTAAGAGTTGGAGAGAGTAGCTAAATGATTGCAATGTCTACAAAAGACTTAGTTAGAAAAGCATTGCCTCCCTCGGCTGTCATTCACTTAATGGCGGCGATGCACTATCGTAAAGGTGAGCCTGAGTTAAAATTTCTGAAATCGCTGGTCGATCGCCAGAAAAATAGTATCGATATTGGGGCAAATAAAGGTATTTACACTTATTTTCTAGCTCGGCTCTCACGTCATGTTTTTGCCTACGAACCCAATCCAGAATTAGCAGAATTTATTACTAAATCGGCTCGCTCAAATACAAGTGTTTACGCGATCGCTCTTTCCGATCGAGAAGGACAAGCAAATCTATCCATACCACTTGTCGATAACTTTTTATACGACCAACTTGGAAGCCTGGAAGCAAAAGCTACTCCTCAAGGGAGTAAAACATATCAAGTTCCATTAAAAAGACTTGACGAACAAGGTCATACAAACGTTGGTTTTATCAAAATTGACGTAGAGGGACATGAAGCAGCCACAATTGACGGAGCTAAAAATTTACTGTTAACTCAACGCCCAAATCTTCTGATTGAAATCGAGCAGAAACATCATCCCGATCGCGATATTTTCGAGATATTCGCTCAAGTTTTGAATTTAGGCTATCAAGGTTTCTTCCTGCTAGATGGTAAGCTGAAGAGTTTGGATGAGTTCTCTCCTAAAGAACACCAAAACATCGAAAATTATGCGGGTTTAGCTTCTTTAGGAAAAACATATATCTGCAATTTTATTTTTCAGCCTTCTCATTGCTAACGTGCAAAAACTTTAACTCCTTTATTTTCAATTCCCGACCATGAAAATTTTAATATCTGCATACTCCTGCGAACCAGGTATGGGTTCCGAACCTGGTGTTGGTTGGAATATTGTTCGAGAGGCTGCCAAGTATCATGAAGTCTGGGTACTCACACGACCGGATGAGAGCCGGGACGCGATCGAGGCAGAACTAGCACGCAACCCTATCCCCAATCTTCACTTCATTTATTTCACCCTCCCCTTTTGGCACGATAGTCGTCGATGGGGACAATCTGGGGGAATACAACTGCATTATTATCTGTGGCAAATTCAAGCCTATTTTGTTGCTCGTCGCCTGCATCAGGAAATTGAGTTTGACCTGAGCCACCACGTTACTTTTGTAAAATACTCCAATCCTTGCTTTCTGTCCCTACTACCAATTCCTCTCGTATGGGGACCAGTGGGGGGTGGAGAGTCTGCACCAATCACTTTCTGGCAAGATTTTAGCTTCAAAGCCAAAATTTATGAAATTATCCGTAGCTTAGTGCGCAAGTTGGGAGAAATAGATCCATTTGTACATCTTACTGTTAAGAACACTACTGTCGTCCGAGCAACAACTCAAGATACAGCCGCGCGACTTTACAAACTGGGTGCAAGACAAGTGCAGATTCTACCTGAATCAGGATTATCTGAGGAAGACATAGCACATCTCGGTCAATATGAAATGTCTGACGAACCAACAGTCAAGTTTATCAGTATCGGTAGACTCCTACACTGGAAAGGCTTTCATTTGGGACTGCGTGCCTTCGCTCAGGCAAATCTACCCAATACAGAGTACTGGATTGTTGGAGAAGGACCGGAATGCGATCGCCTGCAAATTTTGGCACAAGATTTAGGCATCGATCGTAAAGTCAAATTTTGGGGCAAATTACCGCGAGAAAAAGCTTTAGACCTCTTAGGAGATTGCCACGTACTAGTTCATCCCAGTCTACACGATTCTGGAGGATGGGTATGCATGGAAGCAATGGCAGCAGGTCGTCCCGTTCTCTGTCTGGATTTAGGAGGACCAGCAATTCAAGTTACAGATGAAACTGGTTTTAAAGTTCCAGCTCTCGAACCATACCAAGCAGTACGGGACTTAGCAGCAAGCATGATTCACTTAGCTCAAGATCCGGAATTGAGAATGAGTATGGGTTTTGCCGGACGAAATCGAGTCAGTAAAAACTATAGCTGGAATATTGTCGGCAAAGATTTGAATCAGTTATATAGGAATGTTTTGTCGCAGACAAACTGATTAATGGTCGATCTGCAACAAACCGATCGATCTTATTCTCAATACACATTTCATAGGGACATCTCGATATGCACATTCTCATTGCTGCCTTACACAGACCTGCAAAACCAACTGGTGTTTGCAGACACGCCGCAAATCTAGCTCAATGCCTAGCGGATACAAAAGAAGTAACTCAAGTGAGTTTGATTGTAGGAACATGGCAAAAGCATTATTTTGAAACATTTTTTAGCTCAAAAAAAATTGATTTAATTGACGTAGATCTTGACAATACTGCATTGGCGAGAAACATGTGGTTTTTGTTTGGTTTACCGAAACTAGCTAATCGTCTCTCGCCTGACTTAGTTTACATGTCATTTCCTTTGCCCTTTCTGCGATCGCTGTTTTCATCTCCTGTAGTTTCTACAATTCACGATCTATATCCTTACGAAAATCCTGAAGTTTTTGGGTATCCAAATGCAATTTTTAACCGTTTGTTTCTGAAACAATGCATCACAAATAGCGACGGTCTTGCTTGCGTATCTAAATCTACTTTGAACAGTTTAAAATCGTATTTCCCAAATCTGCACTCTCGCCAGCTTGTCACTGTGATTTATAACTACGTAAGCTTAGGGCGAGCGCCCGAGCGTTTGTCAAACCAATTACCGATCGACGAGCGCGATTCTTTTTTACTGTGTGTTGCTCAGCATCGCAAAAATAAAAATATCGACATAGCAATTCAAGCATTTTCATTTTTAATTAATAACAAAGATTTAAACAATACAACCAAATTAGTTATTGTTGGTAACAATGGTCCTGAAACCGAAAAACTTCATCAGTTAATCGATCGGCTATCCCTGCAAGAGAGAGTCTTACTACTTGACTCTATTAGAGATAGTGAATTATGTTGGTTATATCAACACTGTAAAATGTTTGTTGCTCCTTCGTCGCAGGAGGGTTTTTGTTTACCTCTAGCAGAAGCTCTCCATTTTTCCTGTAGGATAGTTTGTTCGGATATACCGATATTTAGAGAAATTGGTTCTTCTCGTTGTATTTACTTCGAGCTGCAAGGCGATCCAGCGATCAATCTCTCTCAAGCCATAATTCATGCTTTAGAAAAACCGCTGAACAAAGCATCGAAAGACATTCGTTTTTCTAAATCAGATGTAGCTGCTCGTTATCTAGATTTTTACTCGGCGATCGCGCAAAATAGTCAATCGCAGGTAGGTATCTTACCACAAGTACAATCTAGTTTTGAGAAATTAGGAGACAAACGCCAAGAACGCTCTACATCTAAAGTGAAAAGCTTCAATCGATAACTCTAGATATTTAGCGATGCAGGGAGATGAATAGATGCCACCTTTGCCTCAAAACATGGATTTAGCAATCGGCACTACAACCGTAACAAAAAAGAAGCGAATTATTAAGAGTTCGTTTCTCATATTTTTTGCCTTTGCTACTGCTTTTTACTCTCGAATTTTCTGTACCTTAACTCGCGCTCCTTCAGTTCTTAATTTTTTGCACTTTGCCACAGTTGGATTTGCTGTTGTCGTGGCATTAGTGTCTAGCCGCAGTCGCGATCGCAAGCAAATCGCGATCGTCAGAGCGCTTTTAATCGGCATTCTCACTCTATTCGGATCTATGCTCGTCAGCGCTCTCGTTAATAATGCAGGGTTAGTCAATGTCATTTTTAATTTTTTAATTCTTGGCGAACCTTTCATATTTTTGTTGGCAATGGTTGCCATACCTGTATCATCAGCAACCCTGCAACAATGGAAAAAATGGTTTGTCATCTCTGCCTGCATTAATCTAGTTTTAGCCATTGCTCAGAAGTTTCTCTTAAGTGCGGGGCTTCTAGCTGCGGTTGCTGACTCCTCTTTACGCAGTGTCGATCGAGGACAACAAGATGCTACAGATGGGGTTCAAGGAGTCTTTTTTATGACAGGGGCTGGTGCTTACGTGTCAGCCGCAGTGTCAGTTAGCTTTGCTTTATATATTTTTTTCTATGTCAAATCTTTACCATTGTGGCTGAGATTGTTAGGGTTGGTTGGCGCAGTTTATCAGATATTACTTTCTGACACAAAACAGGTAGTGTTAACTTCAGTATTAGCATGGATGCTGTTAGGTCTAAGTCAAACTCAGAATGTGAAAAAGTTTTTGATGTATGCGACCTGTATCATTCTGGCGCTCGCTACTTTTGTCTGGGCTGCATATAATCTAGAAGCTTTTGAAGTGTATAAATATTGGTTTTCCCGCTCGGATGTATATGAGACTTCTGATACTGGCGGACTTGCCGTTAAAATGCAAGGAATTCATATGGTACTCGCCCACTGGCGATCGCCCTTAAATTGGTTATTTGGTCTGGGACCAGGGCATACACTCGGTAGATTAGGCGGGTGGTCAATTAAAGAATATTGGAGCCTATTAAGCCCATTAGGAGCGACAGATCCTCCTTTTTATGACGAGATTTGGAAGTTTATCCGTGGCAATTGGATTGCTATGACCACAACTTTGTACGTTCCTTTATTCAGTTGGGCGGGTATTTGGGGAGATTTAGGTTGGTTTGGACTAGGAACTTATTTGTATCTTGGCTTCATTGTGTGGCGCAACCTTTGTTTAGACGATTTAAGTAGATTTCTCGTACTGACTGTAGCGGTTTATGGTTTTTTTCTAACTCAAATGGAGGAACCAGGTTTTATGCTATCCATCGCTGCTTTAATCGGTTTGCGATGGCATGAGAAAAGGCAACTATCACAGATGACAAGAAAAATTATCTAGCCATTTTTACCGTTGCACTCTAGAGCCAGCTTTCCAAACTTTTGCGTCCCGTTCGTATGCCCCGATATCGGGGGCGCTACCCACGAACCCATCTGTCACCCCAGTAATTGCCATGCCTGCATCGATCGCAGGCGAACCAGATTGCAAAGTGAAATCTGGGAGAGATTTTGAATCTGTTGTTGTAGTTTTGGTGAACTTTGGATCGGTTGACTGGAATAAATTGTGAGACTGTTGGCTGGCAGTTATACTCGTCGAACTCCGAAAAATATTGTTGCGAGCTTCAACAGTGTTATCTGTATATATTGAACCGAGAAACGTATTGTTGAAAATCCGATTGTATCCGCGCGGACTACCTGCGACTAGATAAAAGCTATCTTTGCCCCCTGTAATGTTCCATACAACATTATGGTGAATTGTACTGTTGTAGCTTTCAATATCTAAATAGATGCCTCGCGTTCCCCAAAACGGACTGAATGCTTGAGTATCTCGAATCCAATTGTGATGAATCGCTCCACCTGCAAGATTAACGTAGCAACAGATATAGATTGCTCCCAAGTCGGTACTCAACATGCCAAAGCGAGAGATATCGTTGTAAGCAATATCGATTTTGTTACCATCAAAACCTGCAGTATGCCAATCAAAACTGATGGCATCGCGTCCAGCTGCTTCGATTGTATTGTAAGTAATCCGGTGACCAGTACCATTAATGCGGATTGGGGCGGCGTAAGATGCCATGTAATTGCTGTTAGCAATAATATTATTCGTCACTCTGTGTCCCGTGCCTTCTAACAATACGCCATTGCCAGAACTCCATTCCACGATTGAGTTTTTCAGCGTATGCTTGCTACCCCGCAATTGAATCCCAGTGTCGTGTGCGTGAGATGCAACGATTAAACCATCATCAGAGTTAGGCGCTTGTTCGGACTTCGGTAATGGTGGTAGGGTCATGTGGTGCGATACGTACTTGGCGCGGATGCCGTCCATCACGATACCTTGGCTTGCATCACTGGTAGTCACTGTACTGGCAAAAAGCTTCAAATTACGCAGTACGATATAAGAGCGATCGCCCAGATCGAAAGCAAAATTACGCTGCTTGACCTCTACTGAGTTAGGGTTTGTACCACCTAAAGTCCAAAGATAGAGGGTGCGATCGCTACCATCATAAAACCATTCGCCTTCGCTATCGAGCAGCCCCAGCTTGCCAACTAGATAGAACCAATATCCACCTCGATCCCAAGGGGCAGTCATTTGTGCCGTCAGCTTTCCTGCCGTACCACCTGTTATCGTCCCCGTGCGGGTAACATACCAATCATTCGTCCATACCGTAGCACCAGCCCAACCTTCTGCTAAATTGGGAATTTCAGCGTTTTCTACGATCGCCGCATTACCACCCTGGCTTTTCACGCCACCACCCGCCAGTTTCGGACGCAACGGATCTCTTCCCGTGTTGGGCCACCGCGCTTCCGGCATCATCTCCCCATTGACAAACACTTGATTGGCAAAAAAGCCCGTATCGTTATATCTATTTGTGGGTAAAGACGCATTCGCACGGAAAATAGAACCGCGAAACACCTGCCATCCCTCAACCGGATTCGCACCGGAGATCGTTACGTCCTCTTTGTTGTACGCTGCAAATGTTATCGGTGTCGTCGATGATGTCCCTGAATTTGCGGGGCGAACTGTTTCGCGATAAATTCCAGCTCTTAATAAGCAGGAGTCACCAGGCTGAGCGACATTAGCACACTTTTGCACTGTTTGAAATGGCTGCTCCAGCGTACCGGGATTATTATCTGAACCTGTTGGGGCGACGAAATACTCAAGAGTAATATTCGCAGCATCGAGTGGCGAACTACTGAGTAAATATCCATGCGGATTATGAGAGCGATCCGAGGCAGATATACTGAAGCTGATCAGAATACCAGTGGCAAACAATAAAATTCTAAACTTATTCATGCGATCGCCCGTGAAGCCATAGCTCGGAGTACATTTATGTTGAAATGGCTGAAAGTTAGTGCCATCGTATTCACGGAATACTTGAGTGCTGGATAAATTTTTGATTGTTTTAACTAGGTGGTGCAAATACAAGTACGGGTAAAGAGTGAGGAATTATAAACGAAAAACTTTTCCCTCGATGCTGATTACCCAAGGAGTACCATTCGGTTCGACTGCGATGCCAGTAGCAGCACCAGGGAGTGTCGTCCACTTAGAACCTTGGCGCGAAAGTATTTCAAAACCACCAGCGCCAGCTGGCTTACAGCCTAGTATCCAAGCTGAGCCATTTTCTCCGACTCCGATATCCTTTGCACAACCAGAAATTTGTTGCCAACTGTTGCCACTGCGTTTGTAAATCTGTCCGCTGGAATTGACAATCCAAGGAGTACCATTCGGTTCGACTGCTATGCGTGCAGCAGCGCCTTCAACTTGATTCCATTGTGAGTTTTGCCAAGAAAAAATTTCAAAATCCTTAGCTCCAACTTGCTTGCAACCCAGTACCCAAACAGAGTCATTTCCTACTGCAATATCCCTCGCACAACCTGCAACTTGTTCCCATTGATTATTACCTTTACCTCTATAGATTTGTCCGCTGGAGTTAGTTATCCAAGGAGTACCATTTGGTTCGACTGCTATGTCGCTACCAAAACCTGTCATCATATCCCACTTAGAACCGTTCCAGGTAAACAAGTAAAAATCACCAGCATCATTTGCTTTACCGCAACCTACCATCCACGCAGAAGTATTATTGCCAACTCCAAGATCTTTTGCGCACACCCCAGGAAACTGCTTCTGTACCGATGTTGCTCGATCTGCGCATTGGGTAGTTACGGATGCTAAACATGACAAAACAATGATTTTAAAAATCGTTCGTCCCAGTTGAAAACGCATAGATGGTTAATTGAATTATATGATTTGTATGGTGGAAAAATTTGCTATTTCGATCGCATCTTTATATATCTATCATCAGATACTTGTCCTTGCAGAAGAAAAAAAATAAGAGATATTTTATAATCGATTCCTAGTCGAGTGTTGCGATCGCCATAGCTACGATCGCAGTTGTTACAGATAAGATCGAGAGAGAAAAGCGCGATCGCACTCAACTGAGACTCAAAATGGCAAATCTGCGGCAATCAAACTCTAAAATTAATCAATTTCAGGCGATCGGCAAAAAAATAACGCGCGTCTTGCGGATTAGCGCCACCTTACTCACCTCATATTACGCTTATATGTTGGAATATCGGGCAGAGCTATTTTTATGGGCTTTGTCTGGTAGCCTACCGCTGATCTTAATGGGGGTATGGACGCAAGCAGCTCAAAGCGGACAATTCGGCTTATCGCCTATAGACTTTGCGCGTTATTTCCTCACGGTATTTCTGATCCGACAGTTTACTGTGGTGTGGGTCATTTGGGAATTTGAGAAAGAAGTCGTCGAAGGACGGCTATCTCCTCGCTTGCTTCAACCTTTAGATCCAGTATGGCATCATGTATTTTCTCATATTTCTGAAAGATTTGCTCGCTTACCATTTGCGATCGCCCTTGTCGGTTTGTTTTTCTTCCTCTATCCGCAAGCCTTTTGGATACCGAGTTTGGGTAGTTCGATCTTATTTATAATTGCCGTTCTGCTGGCTTTTACTCTGCGGTTTCTGATCCAATATACTTTTGCTTTGTTTGCTTTTTGGACGGAAAGAGCAAATGCAATTGAAAATTTCTGGTTTCTGTTTTACTTGTTTTTCTCGGGTCTAATTGCACCTTTGGAGACGTTTCCGTCAATTGTGCGCGATATCGTTCTATGGACTCCTTTTCCCTATCTGATTCATTTTCCTACGTCTTTAATCGTGGGTTTACCAGAAAATGTAGGGCGGGGTTTTTTAATTACAGTAGGTTGGTGCGCGCTATTTTTCGGCTTAAATCGTTGGCTGTGGCGACGGGGATTAAAGCAGTATTCTGGGATGGGGGCTTAAGAGATGATGTCTCGCAAAGATGCGAAGGCGCAAAGCAATCTTGGCAACTTTGCGTCTTTGCATGAGATGAATTAAAAGACTTGCTTTTCATGCGGAACTACTCGAAGATGTAGGACGGCGATCGCATTTATCCAATTTATGACCGATATCCCTCAACCAGGGCAAATATCACCAAATTTTACTGCTATCAACCAAGATGGTAACTTGGTCAGCTTAGTTGATTTTGCCGGACAATGGCTGGTACTTTACTTTTACCCTAAAGATGATACGCCTGGATGTACGACGGAAGCAAAGGACTTTAGCGATTATACGCAGGAGTTTAGCAACCTGGGGGCGAAGGTTGTCGGCGTGAGTGTCGATTCTCAACAGTCTCACTGTAAGTTCATTGCCAAACATAATTTGTCAATTATACTTCTGAGCGACCCCGAACATCAGGTTGCTGAAGCCTATGGAGCGTGGCGATTGAAAAAGTTTATGGGTAGGGAGTATATGGGTGTCGAACGTTCTACTTTTGCGATCGCACCTGATGGAACTATCGCTCATACTTGGGCAAAAGTCAAAGCCAAAGGTCACGCGATCGCCGTTCTCAATCGTTTGCGAGAATTAACGATGTAAGAGAACGCACACTCATTCCAATTAAGATATGTTAAGCTTGGCTCGAACCCTCAGCCTTCCCGGACGATGACCATGCTAGCAGCGATTCTTTACGATCTCGATGGCACAATTGTCAATACCGATCCGCTACACTTCCGTGTATGGCAAGCACTTTTGCAAGAGCATGGTATAGAGATCGATGAAGAGTTCTATAAAAATCGCATGAGTGGCAGGCTGAATCCATTTATCGTGCAAGAATTGTTTCCAGAATTCTCTTCAGAAGAGGTGATAAAATTTAGCGATCGCAAAGAAGCAGAGTTTCGGGAACTAGCGGCAGAATTGAAACCAATACCAGGACTACTAGAAGTGATTGCTTGGGCTGATGAAAGGGGAATCAAACAAGCCGTAGTCACAAATGCTCCTTCAGAAAACGCTAAGCACATGTTGAGCGTTTTGAACTTAGAACACAGATTCGAGCGAGTGTTTGTCTCGCAAGAAATCGGCATGGCAAAACCCGATCCTGGTCCTTATCTCTACGCACTGGCTTATTTTGGCTTCAATGCTCAACAAGCGCTTGTATTTGAAGATTCTCCCTCGGGAATTCGTGCAGCTGTGGGTGCAGGAATACCCACAGTAGGCATCACCTCTTCCCAAACAGCAGACGAGCTTGACGATCTAGGCGCAATGCTAGCTATTCCTGATTTTACCGACTCCCAACTTTGGGGACTATTAGGCAGCAGATAATACAAATAACTATCTTTGTGTAATAAGTTGTTTCACATGTAATTTGCCTGCAAATAGCAGCCAAAAGCCTGAATAGAAATACATTTTCCCCTTTCTACTTTTAACTTTTAACTTTTGACTTGCTTGACAGGGACTTGCTCGAATCGGCTTGCTGGTAGTAATATGCTTGACTGTATTTCTACATCCGAACAACTCAAGCATCTTTACATTTGTCTTTCAGAACGACCAAACGACCGTAGCAATCGATCGCAGCTTGTTGTTAGTTACAATCTACAACTATGTCAAAGATGAATCAGTATTGGTCTCGCCGTCATGCACTGTGGATGATGGCAGGGACGGCGGGAAGTTTCGTTTTACATGAGGGTTTATCTGGGAGTGACACGGTGGCTCAAACATCCTCTCCAAAAACCGTCTCAGCCACGATTGGCATTCTGAACTGGATTGGATTAACACCACTACATATCGCACTCGAAAAAGGTTTTTTTAAACAAGCAGGTCTTGACTTGCAGCCAAAAATCTTCGGCTCTAACCCCGATTCTAACGCTGCTTTTATCGCTGGACGGCTTGATGCTCTCGCTCCCGTAACTTCAGAAGCAATTTTGATTGCGAGTAAAGGCAAAGACTTTCGAGTGGTTTTAGTTGAAGATATTTCGGTAGGTGGGGATGGAATTTTGGCGCGAAACAGCGTCACAGACATCAAGGCATTTAAAGGTAAAAAAGTGGCAGTGGAAAGAGCCTCTGTCAGCCATTTCTTCCTCTTGCAAGTCCTAGCTGAAGCAGGTTTGAGCGAGAAGGATATTACAATTGTCAGCACAACGCCAGATGCAGCAGCGGCAGCTTATCAAACTGGACAGATTGAGATTGCTGTATCTTACGCACCTTTTTTACAAACAGCAAATCAAGCGCAGAAAGACGGACGAATTATTTACGATTCTGCAAAGATGCCAACTGCAATTAGCGATCTATACGTGTTTGACGCGAAGTTTATTCAAGCTAATCCTCAAGCAGTACAGGCATTTGTTAACGGTATACTTCAGGGGTTAGACTTCCTCAATAAAAACCCAAAAGAAGGGTTAGCGATCGCAGCTAAGCGTTTGGAGACAACACCTGATAGTCTTGCCGCCGATTTGAAAGGAATTAAACTTCCCGATGCTGCTATGAATATCGAAATGTTTACTAACTCGCAAAGCGAGTTTTACATATTAAACTCAATGAAGTCTATGGCTAAATTTTTATCCAGCCAGAACCAGATTGAAAAAGTTCCTGATATGTCAAAGTTTATCGAACCAAAGTTTGTCAAGACAGCACAGAATCCGAATTAAGTCCCAACGCGCACGAGGCGAATTTCTGTCCTTTGATTGCGCGGATCTTGGGGTGAAATTCCAGATAGGGGTTGGCGAAAGCCTTTACCCTCAGCAACGATCTGAAGCTTCAAGCGCGATTTGAGATAATTGGCGACGACTTGCGATCGCTGTTGGCTGAGTTTTTGGTTGAGTGCGGCTAAGCCAGTTCTGGATGTATGACCGATGACGCGCACGGCGACGGTGCGATCGTTGAAATCAGACATTTCTGCTGCTAGGCGATCTAATGTTTGCTTGCCTTCAGGTGTGAGTGTTGCCGAATCGTAGGCGAATTTCACGTTCCCGTTCACCTGCAAGTTGCCAATGTTAGGCGCGGTTGTCAATGAATTTCGATCGAATTTACGAGGGGTAAGTGCTATTTCTTGACCTGCCAGTTTACTAGCTAGTGTTGGGTTATCTGCGCGGATCAAATCGATCAGTGTTTGGGTGTTATTTGCGGCTTGAGTGACGAACTGGGGAGTAAATAGGTTTTTAGGATTGGTAGGAACTTGCTCCATTTTGCCTGCTAGTGTCAAGATTGCAGCTGTAGAGTTGATGCGTTTTTCAAAAGTGCCATCAGTCAGCCAGGATTGAGCTTCAGTTGCGGTAAAAAACTTAATTCCCTGGATGACGGCGATCGCATCTTCTGCTGATAGTTGTCCATCTTGAGCTATTTGTTGTTTCAACCGGGAAGCATCGCGCATGTCAGCATCAACACGGCGATAGTATGCAGCTAAGAAGTCGGAAAGTTTGTCGGGTTGAGATTGGATCAGGCGATTGGAAGCTATAATTACGTCTACGATCGCCCCTTGAGCGTCGCCACTCGATAAAACTACTGTATATCCCTGATTTTGCGCTTGAGTAACGTATGGTTCCCAGACAACAGCTACCGCTACATTTTGTCGCGGATCTTGGATGAGTTTCCACGCATCGGCAGCATCTTCTACTCGCCGGATTTGGAAATCGCTTAACTGAAATTCTTCAAATTTGGCACTCAGTAATAAGGCGAGATACTCGCTCGGACTGTTGCCAGTAAAAGCAATATCTAACAGTTTACCTTGCGATCGCTGCTGTTGAACGAGTTGGGTTAAATCTTGTAGCGATCGCAATTTTGGATATTTTTTGGTATTGAGAATAACTGCATCTCCCCCCATCGTGCGATCGATCAATCCAACGACTTTACCATTAACTTTTTGCAGCAGAAATTCATCGAGCGTCGAAAATGCCAAGTCAGTTTTTCCCTGATTTAACTGCTCGATTTGTTTGGAGAAATGCATTTCATCCATACCGAGTTGATAGCGCCAGTCAATGCCCAATTTTTTCAGTGCTTGTCGCAGTTCTGGACTCCGAAAAGTGCTGTAACCGCTGAAGGAGTTGCCGCTAGCTAGCAATGGCGTATATTCTTGTTTCAAAGTATTTTCCGAGCCAGTGGAAATAGAATTAGTGTTGGTAGCTTTTTGTACAGGCAAGCTACGAGTTTTCCAGACCAAATAGAGTATTCCCGCCAGCGCTAATATTCCAATTAATGGTACAACCGACCAATTCATCGTAAACGATCGAGTAGGAGTTTTTTTATTGCGATTGAGAGGAGCGTGACAATTTTGACAGTGAGTTAAGGCGATCGAATTAATATGACCGCAGTTCTGACAGTTGATAGAATGATATTGTTTTGGAGTAGATTTCATTTTTCATAACAGGAAAATATAGCAATAAAGAATTAAAGCTTAAGGATGAAATTTATGCAATCAATCCTCTAACAATCTTTATTTTTTCCTTTTGATACATATGTTACAAATAATATTTTAAATGTAGCGTTTCCCATGCAGGTGTAATACATGGGTAGGGGCGCACAGCGCCCCTACAGACATACGTAGCTCATTCAACTGAGAATGGCTATAAATGATTTTTGGTAATGTAAAGCTTATACAACCGCAGGTTCCAGCATCCGAATTATTCCTTTTGCGGCATCAATTTCAACTTCTAGACCGATTGGTAGTGTCACAATAGTGTCGATGTGTCCGATCGCCGCACCGTACCAAGCGGGAATTTTTAATGGTTGAATGTGGTTCCAAATCACTTCCTCTAAAGTTAAAGAACCGTAATCGGCATCTGGAGTACAATTAGGACATTGCCCAAATATAAAACCTGCTAGTCTATCGAAGATTCCAGCTAATTTTAATTGTGTCATCATGCGATCGAGCCGATAAATATTTTCGCCAATATCTTCTAAAAATAAAATCGCTCCATCGAGATTTGGCAAGTATGGCGAACCGACAATTGCCGATAGCACAGATAGATTTCCTCCCAACAACCTCCCTCTAGCACGACCGGAATTAATCGTTTGAATTCGATATTTGACTTGCATCAAACGATCTGTATCGCTGCCATCTTTTAAGTTTTGAAACTCTAAAGATTCGCCTGCAAATAATATGCGGCGGAAATAATCTGTTTGCTCTGCATTCCAAGAAGAGAAGCCAT